>NZ_MCUF01000037.1:0-68157 GCF_002873615.1 Shewanella sp. 10N.286.51.B7 | reverse complement strand
TTACTTGCCTCAATTCAAATTGTGCATTCTTAGAAGATCGAAACACCTATACAACTTGAGCTTTTTAGCTCTTTAAATTGTCACGAATACAGTCAAATCGAAGAGATGAAAATTCCGGTGTAAGCACGGCTGTGACCGTCCATGACATGGACGTCATGGCCGAGCTTTCAGGGATGAACTTGCTGCGTGTCATAGTCGTGCTTGCACGATAGCCTGCGGCAGGCAATGAATTAGATTGAAGTGATGGTCTTAAGTAATTTAGCCAATATAGATAAAGTACAAAACATAAACGGGTAACTCGTTTCTTTCCAAAAGTGAGTTTAAAAATGATTAAACTTTATTATAAGGAAGTGCCTTTCATTCTTAGATAAATTATCAAACTATTGCATATTTATCATTCATAGCACCTTAAATTTTTATCAAACATTGTTATGGTCGTACATAACCAATAAAAACCTATCATTTGATAGGTTTTTACATTTTAAGCGATGGCTAAAATGAGCTATCTAGCACTGACTCTTGGTAGATACAAGTTGTTAGATACGAGTTGCTAGGAGTTTATCATTTCCAGTAAGGTTGATTACCAAGAGCACTTTTTCTAGAGTGCTCCATCGCAAAAAGTAAACTTTGTGCTTTATCTTCCAACCAACTCGCGATTTCAATATCACTGTCTTGGGTGATTTCAGATAATAATTGATAACTGCCTAATGTTTGGATCCCTAACGCCAGGTCTTGCCAAGGGGCGCGAAAGGCTTCTCTATCTTCAGCTTGATATAACTCACCATAAGCAAAGCCAACCAAAATACTTTCGTCTAATCTCTGGGCAACCTTTTGATAATCCAAACTGTCCATTGCAGCTGTTACCGGCATTAAATTAACAATTTTTTGCCAAGAATCCTGCTGTAAATGATTAGCGAATAAGCCAAGTTCAGGGTAATCCACCATCTGATGGCTACCGTTAGTGGTTTTTAATAATAAATCGACTAATGATAATTGCAGTTGTCCATACTCTGGCACTTGCCAAAGGTGAGCCAGTTTATGGCTTGAAACCAACTCAGTGACCTTTGTCATCACGAGTTCGGTGATCACGGTTTTATCAGCGCGTTTACCAAGTAACTTTTTTTGTTCATCTAAAATAAGACTTAAACTTTGCAATGGCTCAATGAACTGCATTTGCTGTTCTATTAATTCAAAATATTGCAAAACTTGCTTATTAAGTAACCCAAATTGACTCAAGGTCAGCCTTAATAATCTGACACATGCCCTGAGCTGCATCCAAAGCTTAGCTTGATGTGGAATATCTCGGGTTTCAATCAATAAGGACTCAATGATTTGCCAACGCTCGATACCTGTTTCCAGTAATACTTCTAAGGTTTTTGGCAAGCTCTTGTCTGTTGGCAGACAAATGTAATCTATCTTCTCTAGCGGAGCTGAATGTTGGTGCCCAGATAATTGATAACCACGCTGCGCCTTGCTGGCTTTACCTAGTCGAACCGGAATAGTGCGCGCAACCTCTATAGCAAGATGTAATAAAGCCGAGGCTTCACCTGCTAATAATTCAAACTCAATTTCACAAATAGGCTCTGATTCACCGTTAGCAAGCACCTCACCGACATCAAATGCCACTTCAACTAAGCTACCTTCGATATAAATATGCCAAGCTTGGCGGGTAAAATTGGTCTCAAAAACACAATGTAGGTCTTGTTGTAATCCGTCGATATCCGCTTCATTTGGCCAGATGTCTTTAGGAAACAAATTAAGAGAGGGTATTTTTTGTTCAATAGGGACATTGTATTCAGGTCGTGTATGAATACCACCAATAACTGAGCCTGCAGTTTTAATGGTTTGCTCTGTAAAGTTTTCACTACTTCTTACCCGCAATCCCATCTTCCAACGACGAAGTTGTAATGCTGCTGTATCGAAATATTTATTGGATAATTCACGGGTATTTTGTGGTGTGGATTCGCTCATTCCATTGAGTAATTTAACTAGTAAATCATGGTATTGCGACTGCATAAACAGCTTCAGTTCTATCTCAGCGTCCATTGACTTTCTACTCACCTTGTCATTAAATCTTCATAAATGCATCATGTTAAGTTCATAATGTCACATTTCTGTAATAAAAATCCCTTAGGATTGCGCAACTCAGTTCTATATACTGAGCGCTAATAACTGTAGATTAAATTAAAAACACAGTTTCAATATGCGGACGCTTGAGGTAACATGCGCCCGTTTTTCCAACTTTGGAATCATTAAATAGGTTAACCGCAATGCCAGTAAACTCTATTTTAGGTGTGTTTGCAAAATCACCCCTTAAACCATTAGAACAGCATATAGATAAAGTTCACGAATGTGCATCTTTACTCGTACCCTTCTTTGAAGCAACGAATTCGGGTGATTGGGATGAAGCTGTAAATGTACGTAAGCAAATTAGTTTATTAGAAAATGACGCTGACGCGCTGAAGCGTGAAATTCGTCTTACCCTTCCTAGTGGGTTGTTCATGCCTGTTGAGCGTACTGACTTGCTTGAGTTATTAACTCAACAAGACAAAATCGCCAACAAAGCTAAAGACATCTCAGGCCGAATTATTGGTCGCCAATTAGTGTTCCCTCAACCAGTTCAAGCACCGTTTAACGCTTACCTCAAACGTTGTTTAGATGCTGTCTCTCTTGCTAAGCAAGCAATTAACGAACTCGATGACCTTCTAGAAACAGGTTTCCGTGGTCGTGAAGTCGAATTAGTCGCTAAGATGATCAATGAATTAGATCTGATTGAAGCTGATTCTGATGATTTGCAGATCCAAGTACGTCGTTTACTACTAAGCTTGGAAGCAGATTTGAATCCTGTCGATGTCATGTTCATGTACAAAATCATCGAATGGGTTGGAGGCTTGGCTGATTTAGCTGAGCGTGTAGGCTCTCGCCTAGAGCTAATGTTAGCTCGCAGTTCATAACTAACAAGGTTATCAAGGAAACAACATGGTTGATGTATTAGTCACCAATGGCCCAATGCTAATTGGTATTGCGGCTGTATTTGGATTTTTGATGGCATGGGGTATTGGCGCAAATGACGTTGCCAATGCTATGGGTACCTCAGTAGGTTCCAACGCCATCACAATCAAACAAGCAATTATTATTGCAATGATCTTCGAATTTGCCGGTGCTTATTTAGCAGGTGGTGAAGTTACCAGTACTATTCGTAAAGGTATTATTGACGCAAGTTTCTTCGTTGAATCGCCTGAATTACTGGTATACGGCATGATCGGCTCTTTATTAGCGGCAGGTTTATGGTTAATCGCGGCGTCAGCATTAGGCTGGCCTGTATCAACAACTCACTCTATCATTGGCGCCATTGTTGGTTTTGCTGCTGTAGGTGTTGGTACTGAAGCGGTTGAATGGGGTAAAGTTGTTGGCATTATCGGCTCATGGGTGGTAACACCTGCAATATCCGGTTTCATTGCTTTCATGCTGTTCCAAAGTGTTCAAAAGTTAATTTTCAACACCGATGACCCACTCGCGAACGCAAAACGTTTCGTGCCTTTTTACATGGGACTTGCGGGCTTTATTATGTCGCTTGTGACTATCACAAAAGGACTTAAGCACGTTGGTTTACACTTCTCTACCGTTGAAGCATACGGTTTAGCACTTGCTGTTGCTATCGGTGTAGGGATCTTCGGTAGAGTGGCTATTGGTCGCTTAAACATGCCAACCAATGTTAACCGTCAAGCTGAGTATGCAAACGTAGAGAAAGTATTCGCTATCTTAATGGTTGTTACCGCTTGTTGTATGGCATTTGCCCATGGTTCAAACGATGTTGCTAACGCAATTGGCCCATTAGCGGCAGTTGTTTCTGTTGTTAACAGTGGCGGTGAAATTGAGTCTAAAGCAGCATTAGCTTGGTGGATTCTACCTTTAGGTGCTGTTGGTATCGTAATGGGTCTAGCTATCTTTGGTAAGCGCGTTATGCAAACCATTGGTAAAAACATTACTCACCTAACGCCAAGTCGTGGTTTTGCTGCAGAATTAGCAGCTGCTTCAACGGTTGTCATTGCATCTGGTACTGGTCTTCCTATCTCTACAACACAGACACTTGTTGGTGCTGTATTGGGTGTGGGAATGGCACGTGGTATTGCTGCAATTAATATCGGTGTAGTCCGTAATATCGTCATCTCTTGGGTAGTTACTCTCCCTGCAGGTGCCGCATTATCTATCTTGTTCTTCTTCACCATTAAGGGTGTATTTAGCTAAGATAGCGATTGCTATATTGCTTAAAAATTGCTTAAAAGGCCGGTCATGAAAATGTCCGGCTTTTTTGTGGCTCTTTTTTGAGTGTTTAAATGCCTAATAAACCGTGCAATAAAAGCAATGATTGCAGCGTTTTTGACTAATAATGCACATTTACATCAGTAATACCGCTTATTTAAATAAGTCTTTGACGTTCTTCCTTGCAATCAAGTCGCTAAATAAATAGCATGACGGATAGTTCTAATGGTATGGAAAAATAACGTGTTCAGAATGCTTACATTAGTAGCCCTGCTACTGCTCTCAAAAGGTTTAATGGCTCAGACGCATTACATTACTGACGATGTGTTTATTTACATCCACGGTGGTCCAGGTACTCAGTATCGTATATTAGGCAGTATTGAAGCTGGCCAGACAATTACCTTATTAAACGAGACGCAAAACGATTACAGTAAAGTTCGTGATCATAAAGATCGTGAAGGCTGGGTAAAGTCAGACTTGATTGAAACAGGTTCAAGCTTGCGAACTCGCTTACCGATTATTGAAGCTGAATTAGCGCAAACAAAATCAACCTTAGCGCAATTAGATCAAAGTTCAGAATCTGTTGCACAACAGCTAACGTCTTCGAACAACCAAATTGCTTCGTTGCAATCAGAGTTAACAAAAGTCACTAATGAACGTGATACAGCTAACCAGCAGCTGCAATCGATTAAAGATAATGCTCAATCTAAAATGTGGCAACAAGGCGCATTGATTGCAGGTTTAGGCGCATTAATTGGCATTATTTTGGTTTATTTACCAAGACCACAGCGTAAACAGAAAAGTCGCTGGATGTAACTTCAGCTATTTAAGTGCACGCTATAAAGCCAATGCTCTGCATTGGCTTTTTTGTTGATTACAATTGTCCCGTCTTGAGGTAAGTTGACACTTTGGAGACTTATCTATGAATCCCTCAAGTTCAATCAACTGTAAACGTGCACAACGTGATTACACATTAGGCGTCGTTAGCTTGGTAAACAAGGCGAGCTAACTTATATACAAGCTCAAAACCACTGCGGGATACAAGGTTGAAGTACCGTCCTTACATGGCTAAGAAAGCATGGTAGATTAGCCTATAGAGCACTCTCTTATGTCTAAATCTAAAGAAACGTCAGCCCAGGAAATTAAACGCTTAGAGAAACAAGTTTCTAATCTAGAAATGAAGAACATGATTTATGGCGATATGGTTGAACTGTTAAAGAATGAATATGGTATCGATTTAGAAAAAAGTACTTAGCCGAGTGCTCTGGATTGGCAAAGAAAAAGGCACAGTAAAGCTAGCCACTGCTAGTCGGCAATTTGATTTATCGAGACAAGCTATTTATCAATGGAAACAGCGTGCTGAAGCTAAGGCTGAAAACCTCAAACCAGTGATATCAATGGTGATGTATTGGCGTCAGTTTATGCCTAGGATAGGAACCCGTAAACTCTACCAACTCATCAAACCACAGCTGATTGAGCAAGGAATAAAACTTGGCAGAGATGGGTTGTTTCAACATTTGAAAAGGCACGATATGTTGGTGAAGCCCAGAAAAAACTACACCAAAACAACCAATAGCCACCATTGGCTTAGAAAGCATCCTAACTTACTAAAAGACAAGGTTGTTGAACGTGTATAAGAGGTACTCGTTAGCGATATCACTTATGTTAAGTCAGATGAGGGAACACACGACTTATCCTTGGTGACTGACGCATACTCCAGAAAGATAATGGGATATGAACTCAGTGATGAAATGAAAGCCTCTGATGTCGTTAAGGCGTTAGATATGACGGTAAAAAACCGGACAACAACGGGTGATATCATTCACCACTCAGATAGAGGAATACAATACTGCTCAGCTGAATACCAAATGACATTAGCGGCCAATGGCATCACACCCTCAATGAAAGATGGATATGACTGTTACCAAAATGCACTGGCTGAGAGAGTGAATGGTATTTTGAAGCATGAGTTTCTGCTTTGTCGATGCCGTACGATGAAAGAGCTTGGTGTGTTAGTTAAAGAATCGATAGAGATTTATAACCAATTACGGCCGCATCTTAGTTTAGGAATGAAAACCCCGAACGAAGTGCATGAAAAAGCCAGTCGGGGTTACCAACTGGCTTAATAAAACCGTTAAACTATTTTAGGACTAGACAGTCTTCATTAACCGAAATCAAATTAGCATTGTGGTTGGTGTTCAATCTTTTGGCAGCCCACACGACCTTACACGTTTCATCACGGGGAAAACTCACTCTAACAATATCACTGCAATCAGCGATAATACAACGTTATCATTAAAGGTGGTGCCGACTAACAACAAAGAGATAAAGCTTTTAATTAATTGGAATCAAATCGACGACAATTTCCCCTTCATAGAAATGCGTTTCAACTTTCACATCCCCTGTAATTAGATTTACTGACACAATATCTTCTTCAAAGACATTCCTAACATTATCTTTATAAAGCATTTTAGGCACTACCATTGTCGCTGTATCTTGTACTAAATTACTGCTACTTGGGATATGTTTAAAAATAATTTTACTATCTAACTCAATTGAAGTACCTACCACGCTAGCAGAGGGAGTTCCATAATCTTTAGAAACACAAAACAATCGGTCATCAAATATTTTTATATTTCCGTCACCACCACCAGACAGTGGCCTTACAGCTACCCAATCCTCCATATCCCACACAATACATCTATTACCAATAATATAGCGATCATCAATAACAAATGAGACACCGAAACTATTTGAGAAAACATCAGTAGGAACTTCAAGTCTAGGCAAGTCTGAAGATAATATTCCACCTTCATCAGGCAGTAGAACATGATGATCTCCTGAAATTGTTACATACACATCACCTTTAAAATAAAATGGGACAAAAGTTGAACCATCATTTGTTCCCGACTCCCAAACGGCTTCTACATTTGAGTTATTTAGATTTATTTTTCTAATAGCTTTCTCATATCTTTGGGAGACATAAATGTGCTCTTTAGTTCTGAGTACCCAATTAGTGCTTTGCCAGTCAGCCAGATCTAAGTTGGGGACTATTAGAGTTAGTTCAGGTAGTTTCAAACTCTTTGACAATTCATATATACCTTTATATCCAACATCATTAACCATATAAATTAACGGCTTATCAGAATGATTATATGCAGTTCCTGCCTGAATTATCATTAACTCACTTTCAACGCCTCTACTCCCTCTATGAGCGTACAGAGGAACCAGATCATTTGGTAATGCAAAAATATTGCCTTCAATGTCAGTAAAAAAGTATCTAGTTACGCTAAACCCAACTTCACATTCCTCAATAACATTTGGAACTTGAGCTCTTATTAATTTCCACCCAGAGCCAAGCTCATCTATTGTTTCTATCAGAATAGGCAATCCAATTAAATTACATATTTCTGGAGAATGAATTTCATTATCAACTTCTAAACCCCATTCATGGTCAACCAATTTAAAATCGTCATTAGCTTGTGCTCCGACAGCATACCCATTTGCATTACCAACTAAACTTAGACCGGCTAAATCAATACTTAATAAAGTAACCATACCACTTTTAACTGGTACTTCTGGTACTTCTGGTACTTCTGGTACTTCTGGCACTTCTGGCACTTCTGGGATTTCTGGGACTTCTGGGATTTCTTTAGATGAGTCAGAGCCGCCACAGCCAGTGACCCCTAAAATTAGAGATAGTAAAATTACTTTTTTCATTTTCGACCTAAGTTAAATAGAAATTTAATGACTAAAAATGATTTTTTAGTTTTTAATATTATATATTTATCGATTAGTAAATATGGAATAACGCTTATTCCATATTTACCTCATGAAGACCGTGAACAATTACTGTAATCAAAATGTAAACCTATTCAGCCTCCTTTACATAAAAGTATCAGTTGATAAATAAGCGAAACAAAAGCGTGATAAGAATGTAAAAACCACGCCAGAAGCAAAGAAGTCTAGACGTCTAGATTGACACTAATTTGTAGATCTCCTATGCTTGCCAGAACTTAAGAAGTCATCATAATACGACTATTAATGAAGAGTTTGCTAAAGTACTCAATTGCATCCATAGACGCATAACCAGTATCACTGAAATAAAAAAAGAGAGACGACCTTGACGACAAAAAATACAACTACGACGAGCCCAGCCTCCTTTATCGCTTTATTGCCTCTATTCGCCTTTTTAGCCCTATTTATCGGTGCTGGCGTTTACTTTCAAAGCCAAGGGGTAGATTTCGCTTTTTATCAATTACCAAGTGTCATCGCTATTTTACCTGCGATTATTTTGGCGCTATTGCTATCGAAGCAAAAACTAAATCAGTCTATTGATACCTTTATTGCGGGTATCGGTCACAGCAACATCATCGCGATGTGTTTAATTTACTTACTCGCAGGTGCTTTTGCATCTGTTGCTAAAGCCACTGGTGGTGTTGATGCAACCGTTGCACTAGGTCTTTCAATGATCCCTTCAAGCATGTTGCTTCCTGGCTTCTTTGTTATTGCCGCCTTCATTGCAACCGCTATGGGCACCTCTATGGGCACCATTGCTGCTGTTGCGCCAATTGCTTTAGGTGTTGCTGACCAAGCGCAAATTGATTACGCCCTAATGGCAGGTGCAGTTATGTCAGGTGCGTTGTTTGGTGATAACTTATCGATTATTTCTGATACCACCATTGCTGCAACCCGAACACAGGGCTGTGAGATGAAAGATAAGTTCCGCGAGAACTTAATCTTTGCCTTACCAGCATCATTAATCACGCTTGTGCTATTTGCTTTTGCAGGCCAAGGACAAGCTGAGGTCGCCGCGCAAGAAATTGATATCATCAATGTTATCCCTTACTTAACCATCTTATTTCTAGCAGTTGCGGGTGTGAATGTGTTCGTTGTGCTAACCGTGGGTATTTTACTTGCTGGAGCAACAGGGCTGTTTGTAGCTGATTACGGTGTAATTCAGTTTGGACAAGATATTTATGCTGGTTTCACTAACATGCAAGAAATCTTCATCCTTTCAATGCTTGTTGGCGGTTTAGCTGCACTAATGCAGCAGCAAGGTGGACTGAAGTTTGTCAGTGAAAAAATTGAATTACTAATCAAACGTTTCTCAAAAGCTAAAGGCGGCCAGTCAAGCCGAGCAGCTGAATTAGGTATGGCCAGTATTGTTGCAGCCACCAATACCTGTGTGGCAAACAACACTGTATCGATTGTCGTTGCTGGTGATATTGCTAAAGATTTAGCTCAAAAACATGGTGTTGAACCTAAACGTGCTGCAAGTGTATTAGATATCTTCGCTTGTATTGTTCAGGGTCTTATCCCTCATGGCGCCCAAGCATTATTGATAGCATCTACATTTGCTATTAGCCCATTAGCAGCCATCTCTTACGCTTGGTACTGCATGATTTTAGCGGTAGTCGCTGTAGCCATTGTGATTTTGCGCAAGCGCAACTAATCAGCGCGGTTAGACGATAAGTTTAACGCTTTTAAAACCTGATATAGAAATGCCAACTGGCAATTTATATTAGGTTTTTTGTATCTCCCTCTTAATAAAATATGTCGATTAGTGATAATCTGTCACTAACAATTAGTTAGCGAAAGCAGATATTAAGCCATTCATGAGTCAAACAATTGAAGCCAATAAACATTACGATTTACATTTAATGATTATTTTCATGTCTTTAGCGACGGCGTTGATCAGTGGTTTGGGGATTAGTACTGCACTTATTGCTGAGGTTGCTCGATTAGGAGTCAGTCCATTAAGTATTCGCGCTGACACCTTAGGCGACTACATGAGTTCGCCTTTAGCGATTGTATATAACATGGGCTTAGTGATTGGCGGCGCTTGTTTGATGCTTTCGATGCTGGCGCGATATTATGTTTTTACCGATGTATATAGCAGGATCATTACCATTACTGGCGCTATTCTAGGGGTATTAATTGTACTGATTGGTATTTTTCCAATTAACTTTCTTGAGCAACATCGTTTCTTTTCAACTGGTTATCTCATTTGTACTTTTCTACTGCACAGCTTTTGTTTCATTGATTACTTTAGAAAAAAAAGTTCACTTTCAACATCTTTATTTGGCTTTAACATTATTGGGCTAATTTTCTCTATTGCGTTAATGTATTTACTCAACTGGTCTACGCTTGATTTTGATCCTTGCACTCATAGAGTCGGCGATATTTGTTGGGTGTCTTTAGTCATGTGGGTACTGACTCAAGCCAATATATTATGGTGTGTCTTGCTGGGGCTAAATATGAAAAAAATGATTAAGTTTCAGCAAAAACAGCTATCAAACCTCACCTTTGCGAGCGATTAACCTTGTCAGTTAATATGCGTTTAGAACAATACCTCGCCCATTGTGGTGTCAGCTCAAGACGTCAAGCTCAGCGACTTATTGCTGCTGGTCGTGTCAGTTTTAACGGCCAACAGGCATCACCATTAGATAGAGTGAATCAATCTGCTGTTAATCCTAATATCTTATTGGATGGTGCGCCAATTGCCCCTATTGAAAGTAAACAGTATTGGCTGTATCACAAACCTGTAGGTATTGACTGCCGCTTATTGCCCGACCTTCCATCTAGTCTTATCCATATTCTACCGCCCGCTCCTAGGCTCTATCCTGCTGGTAGATTAGATAAGGATTCACGCGGGCTGTTATTGCTCACAAATGATGGTGAATTAACCCACCGATTAATGCACCCAGATTTTGGCCATGAAAAAGTGTATCTAGTAACAGTAGATCGCCCTTTTAATGATGAGTTTATTGAGAAAATGAGCCAAGGGGTAAGCTATCGTGATGTCACCACTAAACCTTGTAAAGTTACCGCAGTCAGTGAGAATCAATTTCAAATTACGTTGACCCAAGGTTTAAACCGACAGATCCGTAGAATGGCTAAAGCTCTAGGCTATAACGTGATTGATTTGGTGCGTATGAGTATAATGAATTGTGAACTTTTGAACTTAGCAGAAAAACAAATGCGGCCCCTAGAGGCCGCAGAAATTTCGGTTCTAAGGCACCTACTGAAACTCTAGATGCCTGTAATGTATGAACCTTCTACTTAACGATTTCCATCTCTTCAAGTAAGTTATCAGCGTTATCTAAGTATTTCATAACCCATAACATGTAACGGCTGTCCACTTGAATTGAACGGTTTGTCTCAGGATCGTAACCCCAATCACCAATAATACTCTCGTAAACACCATCAAATAGTAACCCCACCAGTTCAGCTCGACCATTTAAGGTAGGTGAACCAGAGTTACCACCGGTTGTATCAAGAGTTGATAAGAAGTTAACCGGTACAGAATCTAGAGATTTAACATAGTAATCGCCGTATTGCTTTTGGTTAATTAACTCAAGCTGTTTAGCTGGAGAGTTAAAAGGCTCGACACCAGTATCTTTCGCAACAATGCCTTCTAAACGAGTAAAAGGAACCGCCACTAATCCATCTTGTGGACTATAACCTTTCACATTACCAATGGTGACACGTAAACTTGAGTTAGCATCAGCATACACAGGCTTATCAAGTTCACGGTTGTAAGCGATAATCGCATCCATATACTGCGGGCGTACTTTCATTAAATCACCAGCAAGCTGCTTATTATCTAGCTCACGCTGCATTCTTTCATCATACGTACTAACAGCATATTGAATGAATGGATCTTTTGACTTCTTAAATTCAGCAACCGACTTATCCATCCACGCTAAGCGCGTTTCTTTGTCAGATAACGTAGTTTTAGCGTACATGTTATCAAGGTGCTTAGTGAATTTAGCTTCATCAAATGGCTGACCGATTGCAAATGCTTTATCAAAAGCTGCTAGACGGTATTCGCTTGGCAATGCTGCATATCGTTTAATCAAATCTGCAAGGATGGCTTTATCCACACTAGCGGCATAACGACGCTCAATACGCTCCATTCCAGAAGTGAAATTAGTCATATCACGTTCTTGATAGCCTGGTTCACGATCCATATCTGGCAAGGTTTTTTCATTAGCAAGACGGTATAAACGACCCGCTGTACTCATCATGCTGCTATAGCCCATATAGCTCATCAGCACGTCACGCTCTTGACCTTGTTGTTCTTTAGCGATCAACTTATCAAGTTCAGCTAAAGTCTCACCATACTGCGATTGACGCTTCTTATCAGCTTTAATCCAATTAGCCAGTTTTTGCTCCAAGCCCTTACGCTCTTCAAGCATTGGCGATTTGCCATAAAACTCAATCATTGAAGTAAAGTTTTTAGCGTAGTTCGCTAAACCTGCAATAGCACTTTCATACTTAATGCGATCGTCACTGCCTTCTGGCGCAGTTTCTTTGATGATTTCAATTAAACGCTCACGTAGTACTTTCCCTTCTGGGTAAGCCCATTCAAACTGATTTTCTACTTCGTTAGCTGTGCGGTAACGGTTTGTACGACCTGGATAGCCTGCTACCATCACAAAATCACCGTCACTCACACCTTTAGCTGATACTTTTAGAAAGCTTTTTGGCTCATAAGGCACGTTGTCTTTACTGAAATCTGCAGGTTTGCCATCTTTACCCACATAAGCGCGGTAGAAAGAGAAATCACCGGTATGGCGTGGCCACATCCAGTTATCGATATCACCACCATATTTACCCACGCTCGCAGCTGGATTATAAGTTAAGCGAACATCACGAATTTCCATTTGTTTAACTAAGTAATACTCAAGTCCACCGTGGAAACTATAGACCTTACAACGGTAACCATCTTCAGCTTCACACTCAGCTACAAGGGCTTTCTCTTTTTGCTCAATCCCTTTATAAAAATCGTTACCCACTTTATTCATTTCGCCAGATTTAACTTGATCAGTTACATCAGTCACTTCTTCTGTTACAAAGATGCGTGAACCAGGCGTTGCAGGCAATTCGTCTGCATAGGTTTTTGCTAAGAAACCATCTTTTAATAAGTTCTTTTCTGGGGTTGAGTTGTACTGAATTGAGCCATAAGCACAATGATGGTTAGTGACAACTAACCCTTTTGGAGAAACAAATGATGCAGTACAACCGCCCAAGCTAATCACTGCGTTCATTGGGTATTCTGTCAATTTAGATATCGATTTAACATCAATCTCTAGCCCTTTTGCTTTTAACTCATCAGCCATTGCTGGGAGTTGATAAGGCTGCCACATCCCTTCATCTGCTTGTGCAGCAAATGAGGCCACGATTGCGGCGCTTAATAACCATGTTTTCATTGTAATAATTCCATTTTATAAGTGAGTGCACATCTAGCTTATTAACCTGATTTCAGGTTTATTATTCTTTTACGCCTATAAACTGCAGCACAATTATTGAAATGACAGATGATATAAAGCTCTTCTGTCCTTTGTGCTTGTTAAACACTTTGCGTATTTAACACATAAAAAAGTCAGGCATATAGCCTGACTTTATCATATCGAAAGAAGTTAAGAACAGTGGTTGTAAAACTCCGTTACATTCTTGTTGCATTACTTTCAATAATATCCACTTTTTAAAGTCGCTTTTGAAGTAACTTTTGAAGTAACTTTTGAAAAATTAGCCTAATGCCACCATTAGCTGAGCTAAAACAATCAGTGCACCCAAGATACCAGCAACACCCATAGCAAAGTTACCACCACTCACTTCATAACCGCCCATTTGCGCTTTACGTTGTTTTAGCGCCATCGCAATTGGCAAGAAAATAATCATAACGACTAACGGTATTGCTGCAAATCCCAGTACTTGGAAAAAGCCATCAGGGTAATACAGTGCACAAAGTAATGGTGGTACAAAGGTAATCAACCAGGTTTTAGCACGACCAGCAGCATCATCTCTTGCACGGGTTAATTCTGCAACATAGTCAAATAAACTCATGGTCACACCTAAGAAAGAAGTGATCAGTGCAAGATTTGCGAATAAATCAATAAACTGGCTCACGATAGCTGACTGAGCCACAGCTTGCAGCGCACTGACTAACTCAGGCAATGAACCAGCAAAGCCATGAACGGTTTCGCCGCCCAGTGTACCAAGGGTAACAAGTAACCATAAGATGTAGCAAAATAGCGGAATAGTCGAACCTATTAATAGGATCTTTCTCAGTGACACTGCGTCACCATCAAGGTATCTAACGATGGTAGCAATACACACGTGGAAACCAAATGACGTAAACACCACTGGAATTGCTGCCAGCCATAATTGATCCAGCTTATCGCCTTCAGCAACATTAGCTGAGAAGTTAGTTAACGAGGCAACAATATTAACTTCAGGTAATAAGAAAGCTACCACTAATACTAATAACACCACCATAGCGGTAAAAAGGACTCGCGAGACTTTATCAATCCACTTGACGCCCACGGCGATAATACCGCCAAAAAACAGCGTAAATAGTAATACTGAAATTTGATTATTTAAGTCTACGCCTAGTAACGGCTCTAAGCGGGATTCAAGTAATGAAGAACCGCCCATTAAATACACCATCGTCAGTGCAAATAATAAACTTAGGAAGGATGCACCTTGGATCAGTTGGCCTACTTTACCTAATGTTTTACCCGTAATGCCATGCACGTTGTCACCAACACCTGCACGTAAATTAATCTCTAACATCAGTAATGAGGTGTAAGCTGATAATCCCCAAATCACTACCAGCAACAAAATTGCTGGCATAATACCTAATGCTGCTGTCGCAAGAGGCAAAGCGAGCATGCCCCCACCAATCGCAGTTCCAGCCACAATGGCTATTGAGCCAAGCATTTTTAAATTCAAAACATGAGTCCCATTTAATTATTGGTCGTTATTATATTGCGCAGCTGAAGTCTTATTAATGATTCATGCTACTCATTTGACAGTATCAGATGCTTCTTGTAACAAGCAATAGGTATAGAGAGATAAAGGCTTACAAGCCCGTTAATAAACAATTACGCAACAATTTATCAAAAACTTTAACGCAACAATTTTGCAATGGCGTAGCATTACAACACTACATTAATTATTATCCAGAAAATGGCAGCTATAGGAAGGAAGAGTGGCGATATGAATGTTATAGCCTAATCGTTTACTCGAAATAAACAAGCATAAAAAAAGCCGAAACCTCAGTTTCAGCTTTAATAATATTGATTCAATCAAAACTTGTCTATTTCTGGCTAGTCACCAAAATCATCAAGTAAGATGTTTTCCTCTTCAACACCTAAACTTTCAAGCATGCTGATCACTGAGGAGTTCATGATTGGAGGGCCACACATGTAAAACTCACAATCTTCTGGCGCTTTATGATCTTTAAGATAATTTTCAAGCAATACAGTATGAATAAAACCAGTATAGCCTTGCCAGTTATCTTCAGGTAAGGGATCTGATAACGCCACATGCCAGACAAAGTTGTCATTTTCTGCAGCAAGCATGTCAAAATCTTCTTGGTAAAAAATCTCTCTAGCAGAGCGAGCACCATACCAAAATGACATTTTACGTGTGGTTTGCTTACTTTTAAGTTGGTCGAAGATATGTGAACGCATTGGTGCCATACCAGCACCACCGCCAATGAATACCATTTCAGCTTCAGTTTCTTTAACAAAGAACTCACCGAAGGGGCCTGAAATCGTCACTTTGTCGCCCGATTTCAAGTTAAAAATATACGATGACATTTGCCCTGGCGGTAAATCGTTGGTTGGTGGTGTTGCAATACGCACGTTGAGCATAATTGTCCCTTTTTCATCAGGGTAATTTGCCATTGAGTAAGCACGTAAGACATCTTCATTAACCCTAGAAACTAGATTAAATAATTCAAACCGTTCCCAGTCATCGCGATACTGTTCAGGAATATCAAAATCAGCGTATTTCACTTCATGTGCAGGTGCTTCAATTTGGATATAGCCACCCGCTTTAAAATGAACCTCTTCACCTTCAGGCACTTTAAGCAACAGCTCTTTAATAAATGTCGCTTGGTTATTATTTGAAATAACCTCACATTGCCACTTTTTAACCCCAAAGATTTCTTCGTCAACTTCAAGTTCCATATCCGTTCTAACGGCAACCTGACAAGCTAAACGACAACCTTCTTTTGCTTCTTTTTTGGTAATGTGGTCAAGCTCAGTCGCTAAAATATCGCCGCCACCAGATTTAACTGTCACACGACACTGACCACAGGTTCCACCACCACCACAGGCTGATGGAATGAAAATACTGTTACCTGCAAGTGCACCAAGCAGTTTATCCCCTGCAGGCGTACGCACACTTTTATCCGCTTCACCATTAATTCCAATGGTGACATCACCGGTATTCACCAATTTACTTTTGGCGAATAAAATTACCATTACCAGCAAGCTTACCACTATGGTAAACATGCCTATGCCAATTGCCATTTCCATTAAATGTACCTTCTCAACAATTTGTCATCACTCAGAGAATTCATATTCGATTGCATTGTCATTTTTAAGCACCACACTATAAGGTAATACCAGCGAAAGACATGAAACCCAGCGCCATTAAACCAGTCGTTATAAAGGTTATACCGATCCCCTGTAAGCCCAGCGGAATAGCATGAAACTTCATCCGCTCACGAAGACCTGCTAACAGAATAATCGCCATTGCCCAACCCACAGCACTACCACCAGCAAAGACCATCGACTCAACTAAGTTGTAGTCACGGTTTGCCATAAAAATAACCCCTGCAAAAATCGCACAGTTAACGGTTAATAGTGGCAAGAAAATACCTAAGGACTGGTACAGAGTTGGAATATAACGTTCAAGAAACATTTCCAAAATTTGCACCAAGGCAGCAATCACCCCAATAAAGGTAATAAGCTGCAAGTAGCTTAGATTTAATTCTGGAAATCCAGCCCAAGCCAGCGCGCCAGGTGCGAGTACATTTACATAGATAACTTGATTCAAAGGCACAGCGAGCATCATCACTACGATAACGGCAATACCTAAACCAAAAGACGTTGATACCTTTTTAGATACCGCAAGGAACGTACACATACCTAAGAAGAATGACAGCGCCATATTGTCGATAAACGCAGCTTGAATAAATAAATTAATATAATGTTCCATCGCCATTATCCTCTCTTACGCTGCACAACATTGATCGCCCAAATCATCACGCCGATCAAGAAGAACGCACTTGGCGGTAAGGTGAACATTTCGTTTGCAAGATACCAACCACCGTTTTCAATAGTGGTAAATATTTCATGGCCAAACAAAGTACCGCGACCTAATAGCTCACGCACAAATGCCACACCAAGCAATATCACGCCGTAACCCATGGCATTTCCTAACGCATCAACTAATGCCAGATGCGGAGGATATTTCATCGCGAAAGCTTCTGCTCGCCCCATGATGATACAGTTGGTGATAATCAAACTCACAAACACAGATAACTGCTTTGAAAGTTCGTAAGCCACGTCTTGTAACACCATATCAACGATAATCACCAGTGAAGCAATCACGGTCATTTGCGCAATAATTCGTACACTGTTAGGGATGAAGTTACGAATCGTCGAAATGATTAAATTCGACATGACCAATACAAACGTCACCGCCAATGTCATCACTAATGCCGTTTGCATTGAGTTACTAACAGCCAGTGCAGAACACACACCAAGGACTTGCATCGCGACTGGGTTGTTAGCAAAAATAGGCGAGGTTAAGATCTGCTTTGTAGAAACTGCACTACTCATTATTTAGCCTCCGTAACAGCAAATTGCTTAAGAAAAGGTTGATAACCTTCAACACCAAACCAGAATTCAACAGCGCGTTGAATACCAACACCAGTTCTGGTTGCGCCACTCACGCCATCTACACCGTGAACATCGCCCTCTTTGGCGCCGCCTTTAACAACTTTAATCGCAATATTGCCTTTTTCATCAAATAACTGCTTACCTTTCCATAAGTCAGTCCATTCAGAATCCGTGACGAAATCAGCAATACCAGGCGTTTCACCGTGCTCATAGAAAATGATATTTTCTACCGTATTTAGATCAGGTTTTACCGCCAAGTAACCATATATCATTGACCATAAACCTTTACCGTAAATCGGCATTACCACACTGGTAAGCTGACCACTCTCATCACGTACTTCGAAAATACGGATGTCATTAGCACGAGTTTTAATCTTCGCGGTATCTTTTTTAGGTTTTGATGAGGTTTCTGGATTAATGGCCGCCATGCGCTCATCGAGATCCAGTAAGTTCTCTTGGGCAACAAACTCTCCTGATTTTAGGTTCACCATTTTCGGCGTCACACGCTCAGTAAATAATTCACGGAAGTCACCAGCGCTAATATCAACATTAGCGGCGCGAAGTACAAACTGCTGTACCTCATCACGCTTTTTAACCAGTTTACGTTCTTTAAGAATTTCAACGGTACCGGTGATCATAAACGAACAAACTAAACTCAGGCTGATGATAAATATCATCGTGCCTGCGACAGTATCTTTCTTAAAGGCCATGACGTTTTAGTCTCCGTTTAATGTTGGCGCGAGCCACCAGATAATCGAATAGCGGAGCCCATAAATTGGCAAATAAAATCGCCAACATTATGCCCTCAGGTAATTTCACGTTCAGCACTCGAATTAACACCGTCATAAACCCAATCAATGCACCATAGGCATATTTCGCATTTCGAGTATAAGAAGCGGTAACAGGATCTGTCGCCATGAACATCATACCCAAGGCAAAACCACCAGTAACAAGGTGCCAAGTCCAAGGCATTGCAGCAATTGAGTTCTTGGCAGGGCCAAATAAGTTAAACAAGATAGCCGTAGCAATCATGCCTAACAAAACGCCAGCAACCACTCGCCAATCAGCAACTCGAGTTAATAACAATACGCCGCCACCAATTAGGATAGCCAAGGTACTAGTTTCACCAATTGAACCTGGAGTGAAGCCTAAAAAGGCATCCATCCATTTAGGGTCAGATAATGCGCCAAGCCAACTCACATCTGCATAGAGATTTGCGCGACTGGCAGCAGCTTCAGTCAAGGTGGTCGCACCCGCAAAACCATCCACTGCAACAAACTGACTAATTGCCGCCACTTCAGTTGGATAAGCAAAATAAATAAAGGCGTAACCTGCAAGCGCAGGGTTTAAGAAGTTATAACCCATGCCGCCAAACATCTCTTTGGCGACTATGACACCAAAGCTCACGCCAACAGCAATAATCCATAACGGGGTTGAAACTGGCACTATGATTGAGAACAGTAATGCGGTGATAAAAAAGCCTTCATGCAACTCTTGCTTTCTCATCTTGGCAAAAATCACTTCCCAAAATAAACACACAATCAATGTGGCGAGATAAATCGGCACATAATAACTTGCGCCATAGGCAAATAAGCTGACTAAACCTGATTGGTCAGTTAACTGACCGAATAAGGCGCTAAAAATGGCTAACTGCCAACTTTCAGGCTGAGTTGCGCCAGCAGCTATAGCAACTTGCGCTTGTAAACCTAGGTTATACATTCCGAAAAACAATACTGGCAATAAACACATGCCAACAATGTGCATGGTACGCTTAACATCAATGGCATCACGAACATGCACTTTACCTTTAGTACTGCGACCACGTGCGATCCATAAAGAGCGCAAGTAGCTTTTCATCGAGTGACCGTGAGCGTAATAACGCTCTTGCTTACCCGGTTTGTTCTGTTGCTGACTCATTAACCTTCCCTCTCGATGATATCTAGGCAAGCACGTAATTCTTTACCAAAATCATATTTACCTGGGCAAACAAAGGTACATAAAGCTAAATCTTCTTCATCTAGCTCTAGTGCGCCCAGTAACTGCGCTTCATCGGTATCTCGAACCACTAAGTCTCTTACCAATAAGGTCGGTAAAATGTCTAATGGCATTACACGGGCTAATTGACCAAACGCCATCATTGCCCGCGGTGAACCACCTGCATGAGTAGTAAAATCGAATAACTTTTTAGTACGGCTAAAACCAGACATCATAATGCCGGTTAGCGAAAACTTTTCTTTGTTGCGTCGTACCCAAGGCAGAAGTTCATGACGTGCATTTTCAGTAAGCACACAAACTTGAGAATGGTAACGACCAAGGTAGTTATATACACCTATCGCTGTATGACCAGACAACACTGAACCAGAAACAACCCGTGATTGAATGTCTTTGAGTTCACTTTCAACCAATTCACTTAAGTCGCTCCCCATTTGCGTGCGAACCAAGCGTGGTTTAAGCACATTAGGGCCTGCTAAAGAAATCACTCTTTGATTAAATAATTCACCAGTTTGAAATAGCTTTCCAAACGCAATCACATCTTGATAGCCAATATGCCAAACCACTTTTTCGATATTAACTGGATGTAATAAATGAATATGCGTACCAACAAGACCTGCTGGGTGTACGCCGCCAAATTGATGCGATTCAACTTGTGGTAAATCATGACCGGGTAAACTGTCACCCTCATCATGGCACAACATCACTTTACCATCGGTTAAACGGGTTAACGCCTGCATGCCGACATTAAAGGCCTGTTGCTGCTCAGCAATGATAATTCGAGGATCGGCAGCAAGTGGATTGGTATCCATTGCCGTAACGAAAATCGCCGTAGGCACAGTTTCAATCGCAGGGATGCGAGAAAACGGTCGGGTACGAAGCGCAGTCCATAAACCACTTTTTACAAGATTAGCTTTCACCGCATCGCGCGATAATGACATCACATCTTCTGACGATTCAAAAGAGAGGGATTCATCACCTTCACAACGAATAACAACTGACAATAACACGCGTTTCTCACCACGGTTTATTGCTATCACTTCACCGCTTGCTGGTGCTGTAAATAGCACACCAGGTGTTTTCTTGTCTTCAAAAAGAGCTTGACCCTTTTTGACCATCTCACCTTCTTCAACAAGCATTGTCGGTTTAAGCCCAACATATTCTTCACCAAGAATAGCAACACGAGAGGTTTGTTTAGCAGATTCAATGCTTTGTTGCGGTTGACCCGCAATAGGCACATCGAGGCCTCGTTTAATAGTTATAACCTGATTTGAGGATCCAGCCATTACTTGTAACCTTTAAAATTCAGATAGCACATAATAAATAATTCTGTGAGCTAAATCCGCTATTGAAGTCACACCTTTAAAACAAATGTGAAATAAATGTACGGCAAAAATTGCTTCACGCTTGTAATTTTGAACTACATCCGATATTAAATTTCATTTTCGAAAGTTTAACACGTCGTAAAAAGAGGGATAATTAAGCAAATAACGCTTACCTAGCACAAGATACTATCAAATAACATAGACTGAGATCACAGTAAACTCAACAGAATCTGAATGACAATTACATGAAAAAACAAATGAGGATGTTATTTACGGGTTAAGTTTACCAGTTGTTGTTAAAAATAATCCCTATTCGCAAAAAATAAGTAAAAAAAAGACTGAAATAGTCATTCAGCCTTTTTACCGCAATTGTAATCATCAATATGGATTTAGTCCCAGATAGATTACTTATCGCTAAAATCAATAGATCGATTAATGTTTTGATTATTCTCAATTCACTGATGATGGTTCAACAGTTTGATATATATTGTAAATATATAAATCACAGCCCTAAAGCGGTAATTTCAGAATGTATTTGCGATTGCGCTCTTTCAACTGGGTTAAACCAGTTTAAAGAATCTGCAAGTTGAACCACTTCGCCAATGATCATCAAAGCTGGCATTTTTAACGCTGGATCTGCAGCGAGTTGAGACAACTCACTTAACTTGCCAATAAAACGCTGCTGTGATGATGTCGTTGCCTTTGACACTATCGCCACTGGCGTATCAGGGGAGCGCCCATGACTGATTAAACCTTCACTAATAATATTGGCATTTAAAATACCCATATAAACCACTAACGTATTATTCGAGTTAGCGTAACCTTGCCAGTCCATTGGGCGACTTTCAATTTGACAATGCCCTGTAATAAAAGAAACCCCTTGAGCGTAATCTCGATGGGTTAATGGGATCCCTGCATAAGCTGAAGTGCCACTTGCTGCAGTGATACCAGGTACAACCTCGAATTTAACATCGCTTTCAACCAATGTTTGTAACTCTTCACCGCCACGGCCAAAAATAAATGGATCGCCACCTTTTAAGCGCACTACATTTTTACGGGTATAGGCTTTAGTCACGAGTAGTTGATTGATTTCATCTTGTGCTGCACTGTGCTTACCTGCACGCTTGCCAACAGCAATCTTCTCTGCATGTTGTGGAATGAGTTCAAGAATGTCTTGGCTGACCAGTGCGTCATACAAGACTGCATCAGCGTTCTTAAGCACTCGATAGGCTTTTAAAGTCAGTAATTCAACATCGCCAGGGCCTGCGCCAACTAACCATACTTTTCCTTTAGCCTGCTGACCTGGTATTGAAACTAACGCCATTACCTTTAACCCCACTTTATTCAATTAAGGCTAAATATAACGGTTTACATATTCCATATATAATAGATAAAACTTAGCTTTTATTCTTTTTGGTTATATAGAGTCGCGTTATCACTTGCTTTATGTTTATCTCAACAACATAAACTCACCTTCATATAGACCTAGTATTACATCTGCATCTAAATACATTTTAATCGCAGATTTTGTTTCACCTTTGTTATCGCAATGATAACCTGTCAAAAAATATAGAGATTAAAGAGGGTTAAATGTCCAAGTCACTCTGTCTGCCATTCATCTTTTACTTATTTGCTTTCGCAAGTTTCAATGCAAGCGGTGAGGATTCTTTAGTTGATGAAAGAATCCAAAGTGAAGTAGAAACTTCAGATAAAAGTTTCGTCATTACGCCCCATAAGGTGAACTATATTCTGCCTTATACCTACAATGATAATCCGAATTCAGAGCCATACATCGATTTTAAAACGGGAAATGAAGGGAGTGATGAACAGGTAGATAATGCTGAAGCAAAATTTCAAATTAGCTTCAAGTTCCCCCTTTGGTACAATGTGTTTGGTGATAATGGCCACCTTTTCTTTGCCTATACCAATCAATCCTATTGGCAGGTATACAATAAAGACATCTCTTCTCCTTTTAGAGAAACTAACCACGAACCCGAAATATTTATGCTGTTTAATAATGATTGGGAAATAGCAGGGCTTCGAAACTCGTTCTGGGGCTTTGGTGCTGTTCATCAATCTAATGGTAAGTCTGGCAGTTTATCCCGCAGCTGGAATCGAATTTATGGTGAGATGGTATTCGATCGAGGACCGTTCGCATTAGCTTTTAAAGCTTGGTATCGGATACCTGAAGATGAAAAAGAAACACCGACATCTCCTGATGGTGATGATAATCCAGACATTGAAGACTATATGGGCAACTTTGAACTGAAGGCTGTATACGGTTTAGGCGAACACCGCTTTACAATGATGGGACGCAATAATCTCGAAAGTCCAAATAAAGGCTCAATAGAATTTACTTGGAGTTATCCAATATTAGGTAACTTGCGCTTATATACGCAATACTTTAATGGCTATGGCGAAAGCATGATTGATTATAACCATCACAACCAACGTATCGGTATTGGGGTTTCAATAAACGACATTTTATAATGTTTAGTTAGCGCTAGAAATTTTGGTAGGATTTGGATAGGTTGAGCACGACAATTCTGTGATGAAAGCTCTGCTATGATTGCTCTGTGATAAATGATTGTTCTGTGATAACAGTTCAGCACTACCATTAGTCTACAATAACTTAAGCAACTGCAATAAAAAAGGTGAACCACTAGGTTCACCTTTTTTGATCTTCGAGATTAATAACCTATTTAGCTTTGCTGTTGGCTTTGGTCGAGATAGAAATACCTTTAGCTGTGACATCAAGGCCAAATTGCATACGCATATCGTAATCTTTAAGCATTGCTAGCTCTTCAGGTATCGGCTCACCACTTTCTTCTATCAAAGAAAATACTGGCGTCAGTAGCTTTTGGTAGTCTAAAGCGACACTATTTAAGCCATTCGCCTCTAACTTCTCTGCAGCTAGTTTATCTGCTAATGCTTCACCTTTGTCACCACTAAAGATAACCAAGTGATTATCTTTCATCGCCATTTGAGCAGTCACGCCCATTTCAGGTGGTAACATTAAATAAGGGCTCACATCTATTGCATCACCATTTTTCTCTAACTGAATATTAGCCAATTGCGGTACAAAAGGACGTACCATATTTAGCAGCATTTCAGGGTCGTCTGCAGATAAGCTAATAAGCGCATCTAAATGCTTAAAGCCTGGCTCACCGTTTTCGTCAGTTAATGAGAAATCAACAATCGTTGCGCTGATCCCTTTAACGCCGTTAGCCATGCCTGTCATCATCCCCAGCATAGCAGGGTTTTGTTCACTTACCCCGTATTGCATTTGCGCTAATGCTTCACATTGATAACTCGGTGTTTGTAAGTCTTTCCAAATTTCAGATAAAGCCGGTGCCAGTTGCATCACATCCATACCAAAGGCTAAAGAAGCAACATTGTCATTGATGTTTTGGCTAAAACTTGGAATAAAACCGCGCATTTTAGTCAATGCACCTAAAATAACTTGGTTATTTGATTCAATCACGATTTCAGCATCAAAATTAGTTTCTTTTCTGTCAACTGAAAACGATTTAAGCCCCATCACAGAACGTGGCCAATTAGCCGCGATAGAATTGAATTCAGCCTTACATTCTGACGTTTTGAATTCAGCGAAAGGATCCTCACCAGAGCCTTCCATTTGAACCAGTTTAGTCAGTTGTTTAGCGAGCATATTACCATCACTAGACGTTAGGCCATTGACCAATTCAACGTGATTGATAAAACTAATACTGTCTTTCAAGAAGCCATGAGTTGATGCTATCTCTTCAAGCATGCCTGAATCGCTAATTGGGTTTTCAACCTTGGTTAAGCCCAGTGCTGTTTCAAGCAGTTCAGGCTTATTAAATGAAGTATTTAAGGTGACGGTTAACCAGCCCTCTTTTTGCGAAAATACCATATCGATAGATTCATCTTCATCAATCAATGAATAAGCTCGGTAATCTTGGCCTTTTATCGACTCTGCTTTGTGTACTAAGCCGCTTTCATCAGATGCTTTATCCAATAAGGACCAAATTGCATTTTCATCTTCAATTTGAACCTTGAACACAGGTAAAGCACCTAGAGTATAAGTGTATGATTCAATGTGTGATGGTAAGCCAAATGTCTTTAAAAATACGCCAGGGTTTTCAAAGCTCATTAAATAGCTTTTATATAAGCTAACAAAAAAGCGCTCTTGTTCTGAACCGAATGGGCCCGCTTGCTCAATTTGTTCTAAAGATAGTTTACTGTTCACGCCCATTGGCATGGAGTACAAGTAATCTTCTAGCGGAAATGGGGTTAATTGCCCAGAAAACAATAATGTATCAGCAGGTATATACTCAAGAAGTTCGTTGTTAGATGATGTACCGCCATCTTTACCAGACAGCACATACGCGCCAGCACCAACAGCGATAACCGCTGCTGCAATTGCGAGTTTTTTCATTATTTTTTGCTCCATAAATCACATGTAAATTAAAACAAGTCACTCTTCCTTGAGAGTTATTGGATTAAGTATTGATATTGTCATCGAACAGCCTACAGAGCAGGGTTCAATTTTTAATAAGTTTCGCAATAACTTAGCATTTTTTTATTTTTGGATCATATAAAAACGGCAAATAGGCTTGGTTTTTTACAGAGATGGTCAGCGGAAGTTAAGGTTAAGGGCAAAAAATGAATTAAGGGAGCGATTTCTCGGTTAGTCACCATAAAGTAACTAACCGAGAAACCTAAATAGATTGTACTTACGCTAGCAAGCCAATCTTAGGAAGCTCGTGTTAACGAGCAAGGCTTTTGGAGGTACAGGGTTTGCAATCACAAACCTAAAGTGTCGACAAAAACCATCTACGGGAACTTCTCAATTTAGACTATAAAATTAACTTGTGCATATTTTTGTGGATAAATTGTTGGTAAAAAATGTCTCAACATCAAAAATCAGTCATAGGTTGTAAAAGTACAGAGTAAACATTTGTTCGATTATGCACATCAACAAACCACTAAGCCGACTCACTATATCCAGCAGCACTATGATAACGTTAATAAGTGACACAAATACGATAGCTCAATGACAGTTAAATAATAGTGAGTACAATATAAAAATATCAGCCTTAGCTGATATTTTAACTATTGATAAACCTAGATTTCGTAGTGCAGTCCACACTCACGCTTCATGCCATTAAAGCGAGTATCTTCTTCGCTCATTCCAAGCTCTAGGGGTTTACTAGAATGAGTATCCCCGACAGAGACATACCCTTGTTCCCATAAAGGATGGTAAGGCAAATCATGCAGAGTGAGGTACTCATGCACATCTTTATTAGTCCACTCAATAATTGGCAATAACTTAAACCGATCACCGTGAATCGCTAAAATTGGCAAAGCTTCACGAGTACTTGCCTGACTCCGGCGAAGACCAGCAAACCAAGTCCCAACATTTAACTCATTCAAGGCTCGTTGCATCGGTTCAACTTTATTGATGCGGTTATATTGCTCTAAGCCCTCAAGATCTTTTTCCCATAACTTACCAAAACGTGCTTCTTGCCAAGCTGAAGATTGCTTCGCTTTGTACACTTTAAGGTTTAGATTTAATCGCTCAGTTAATTGATCGATAAACTGATATGTCTCAGGAAATAAATACCCTGTATCTGTCAAAACAACCGGAATATCTGCTTGTGCCTGACTCACTAAATGCAGCATAACAGCAGCTTGAATACCGAAACTCGATGATAGTGCATGCTCGCCGGGTAAATAAGCTAATCCCCATGTCACCCTTTCTTGTGCAGTTAAACCTGACAAGAAAGAATTGACTTGCTCTAATACAATGTCTTGCTCAGATTTAGGCGCATCTAATATCGCCAATAATTCATTTTGAGAAATCATTGTGTAAACCTCAAAGAAGCATCACTTGATTGTGGCTTCTTATGCATGAAAATCTTTCGCAGCATCATTCACTGCTTTCACAATACCATGTCGTACTGTGAAGTTACCAAAGGTCTCACCAGCATCACGCTCTTGTACATACAAACCGAAAAGGTTATCAAGCTCAGCGAGTATTTCCGCCTCTTGAATGTTTTCTTTGTACATTTTATTTAAACGCGTACCTTCAAAGCTTGCGCCTAAATACAAGTTATAACGCCCTGGCGCTTTACCCACTAAGCCAATTTCCGCGGCAAATGGTCTAGCACAACCATTAGGACAGCCAGTCATACGCACAACGATGGCTTGTTCGCTAATACCATGCTTAGTTTGCAGCGCATCAATATGATCAATAAACTCAGGGAAATAACGCTCCGCTTCAGCCATCGCAAGTGGACATGTCGGCAAAGCAACACAAGCAATCGAATGACCACGAGTCTGGCTAATTAACTTGCCAAAAAATCCATGTTGGCGAGCAAGCTCTTCAATAGCAGCTTTATCTTCTTCAGCAACACCAGCAATAATCATGTTCTGATTTGATGTCATTCTGAAGTCGCCTTTATGGATTTTGGCGATTTCACGAAGACCAGTTTGCAGTGTTTGACCCTGCTCATCTTTGATACGGCCACTTTCAATAAATAACGTCAGATGCCATTTATTATCGACACCTTTTACCCAACCATACCTATCACCGCGATCGCCAATAACCGCATCACGCTTCGGCTCAAAATTCACTCCTGCACGTTTTTCAACTTCCGCTTTAAATTCTGCGACGCCATGATCAACAATCGTGTACTTTAAACGTGAACGCTTACGGTTAACACGGTTGCCCCAATCACGCTGAACAGTCATTACAGCTTCTGCAAACTTAATCACATCTGCGGTTTTAATAAAGCCAAAGTCATCAGCTAAACGCGGGAAAGTCTCAACTTCACCGTGAGTTGACCCCATTCCGCCACCAGCAACCAAGTTAAAGCCGACTAATTCTCCAGCTTCTTCAATAGCGACAAAACCAAGGTCATTGGTATAGACATCAACATCATTATCTGGCGGTACTGCAACTGCCATTTTAAACTTACGAGGCAAGTAGGTTTTGCCATAAACAGGCTCATTGGTTTCAGTGTCTAATAGCTTTTCTTCATCCAACCAAATTTCAGCATAGGCGCGGGTATGTGGCAGTAAATGATCTGACAACTCTTTTGCTACTGCATAAGCCTGTTGGTGCAATGTAGACTCAATTGGGTTTGGGTTACACATCACGTTTCGGTTTACATCACCACAAGCAGCAATAGAATCTAGTGCCGCTCTATCTAACCCTTGGATCAAGGTTTTCAGGTTACGTTTTGGAATACCGTGATATTGAAACGTTTGACGAGTCGTTAAACGAATACTGTTAGAAGTCGTTAATGTTGATGAAATCTTATCGACATCAAGCCATTGCTCAGGCGAACAAATCCCACCAGGAACACGAGCACGAAGCATGAAGCTATACAATGGCTCTAGCTTTTGCTCTTTACGCTCGTTACGTAAATCACGATCGTCTTGCTGATAAAAACCATGAAACTTGATCAATTGCTGATCGCCATCACTAAACGATCCCGTGACTTGAGTGTCTAAGCCTTCTTTGATCGAACCGCGCAGATAATCACTGTCGGTTTTTAGATATTCATTTACTGCTAACTTTTGCTCACTCATCATGTGGCCTCTTTAATACTTGCTACGCTGGCGACTCTATTCACCAACGCTGCTTTATTCTTATTGTCTTGTTGAAGACTGCGATAATCTGTATTTAGTAAACGTCTTTTTGGTAACGTTTAGCACTGCGTAAGTCTTCTAAATAGCTTTCAGCACCAGCTTCATCTAATCCGCCAAACTCAACAGCAACATTAATCAGTGCTTGATGGACATCTTTCGCCATCCGCTCTGCATCACCACAAATGTAAAAATGCGCGCCATTTTGTAGCCACTGCCAAATAGACTCGCCTTGCTCGGCTATACGATGCTGCACATAAACTTTATGTTCTTGATCCCGTGAGAAAGCGACATCTAAACGAGATAAATCGCCAGATTTTAGGTATTGCTGCCATTCGACTTGATATAGGAAGTCTTGTTCAAAATGAGGGTTACCGAAGAATAACCAGCTGTCACTATTAACCCCGTCTACTGCACGTTGCTGCATGAATGCTCTAAATGGCGCAACGCCTGTACCAGGACCAACCATAATAACAGGCGTGTCATTATTTTCAGGTAAACGGAAATGCTTATTAGGCTCAACATACACCTTCACTAATTGACCTTCTTCTGCAGATGCTAAGAAATGTGAAGCGCCGCCAAATCTTGCTTGACCAGCTCGCTCATCTTCAACTAATGCAACGGTTAAGTGCACTTCATTCTCAACTTCAGCTTGGCTTGAAGCGATAGAATATAAACGTGGAGTCAGCGGTCTTAACAGCTCAACTAATTTAGCGGCATCGATAGTGACCGGATATAAACTAATTAAGTCAGCTAATTGATGACCCAGTACAAATTGACGAGTTTGCTCTTTATCTGCAGCGATTGCAGTTAACTCATCGTTAGCAGCAAGTTCAGCCCAAGCTGTTACTAAGCCCGGATAAAGCTGTGTCAGTTCTTTCTTTTCAAGTAAGGCCTGCTCAAGAGAGAATGTATGCTTGCCAACCTTAACCTCTGTGTTCGCATCCAAAGATAAAGCAGCAATCACTTCATTGACTAAGCCTGAGCTATTCGTAAACCAAATACCTAATGCATCACCTACTTCATAGCTAATGCCTGATTCGCCTAAATCAATCTCTACATGACGAACATCACGATCAGAATCACGACCAGTTAATTTTTGGCTAAGTAAGATTTCAGCTTCGTAAGGTTGCTGTTTAGTGAACTCGCTTTCTGAAGTTGCTTTAGCAGTGTCGATTGACACTACGCTCGCGCCACTTGCTTGCACTAAAGGCTCAACAACTTCTAGTACTTGCTCTTGCCAGCTTTCAGCCGCCTCTTCGTAGTCAACGTCACACTCAACGATAGGCAGTAATTGTTTTGCACCTAACGCAGTTAAACGTTCACTGAAATCTTTTCCGGTTTGACAGAAGAACTCATAGCTCGTATCGCCAAGCGCTAATACAGAGAAGTTAAGTGCGTCGAGCTTAGGCCCTCTTTTTGATGCAAGAAACTTATGTAACTCAATGGCATCATCAGGCGCTTCACCTTCACCATGGGTACTGACGACAGCGATTAGGATTGTTTCTTGCTTCAATTGGCGAACATTATAATCGGCCATTGAGGCTAAATTGACAGCGAATCCTTTTGCCGTTGCTTGCGCCGCAAGTGATTTAGCAATCGCTTTACCGTTACCTGTTTGGCTACCAAATAAAATCGTCACTGTTTGCGCTGCTGCAGTTTCTGGCGCTGAGGCAATTTGACCTTGATTTGAGGTTGCCGCCAAATAGCCACTAACCCAAGCTAATTGTGTTGCAGATAACTCTGAAGTGAGCTGTTTTAGCTTGTCGACTTGTCCTTGAGACAATGGCGAAGCGAATGAAGAAAGTTCTTTTAACAACATTAGATGGCCTTATAACAGTTTAATGTCAACAGACTACTCCTAATGCTTACAACCAAAAAATAATAAAAATTACTTTTTTATTCCATTAAGGAATATGCAAAGGCGGTTTTTTAAGCTACAAAAGTGTGGTGTAGCGCAAACTTTTAGGTCAGACCTCGGTAAAAATGAGATTTAGCTCATTCTTTACTTGTATCAAACTTAAGAGTTGCCAGAATGATGCACTTTATAAAAATGGTACTAAAGTTGTGTGAATAATCAAAAGTCGTAATGGCTGCTGTTCAGGCAACTCGAAATACTAAAACGACCCGACCCTTCCCTACATATAACTAAGAGGTTGTCCTTTTGAAATTAGGTCTACCGAAAGAGAGTCACCCAGGTGAGCAACGCGTTGCGCTAATCCCTGCTAATGTGACCATTTTAATGAAAAAACAGCTACAAGTGATCGTAGAATCAGGCGCTGGACTACAAGCAGGTTTCACCGATGACGATTACGTCAAAGTTGGGGCCACAATAGCTTCTTCACGAGAAGCTCTACTCACTGAAGCCGATATCATTACAGTGGTAAACTGTAAGGGTGATCAATTTGATGAAATTCAAGCTGTTTTGAAACCACATCAATTGGTTATAGGGATGATGGATCCGTTAGTTAATCCTCAAAATGCCCAGGCAATCGCCAACACTGGCGGCAGTGCAATTGCGCTTGAATTGATCCCGCGTATCACTCGTGCTCAAAGCATGGATGTCTTATCGTCAATGGCAACCATTTCTGGCTATAAAGCCGTATTACTTGCCGCGCACAAAGCCCCGCGCTTGTTCCCAATGATGATGACTGCTGCCGGTACATTAAAACCGACTCGTGCCTTTATCATGGGTGTCGGTGTTGCAGGCCTTCAAGCTTGTGCAACAGCAAAGCGGTTAGGCGCTGTTGTTGAAGCTTATGACATCCGCCCTGCTGCTCGCGAACAAATTATTTCAGTCGGCGCCAAACCTGTTGAGCTGGATATTGAAGCTGAAAATACTGAAACCAAAGGTGGCTACGCTGCTGAGCAAAGTGATGACTTTTTGAAACGTCAGCAACAAGCTATGGCGAATGTGTTAGCGCAACAAGACATTGTCATTACCACTGCGGCTATCCCGGGTCGTAAAGCACCAGTGCTTATCACTAAAGAAATGGTTGATGGCATGAAAAGCGGCACAATCATTGTTGATTTAGCCGCTGAAAGTGGCGGTAACTGTGAGTTAACTCAAGTAGATGAAGTCATTATGCATAATGGTGTGATGATTTTAGGCCCGTCAAATGTGCCAAGCACTGCAGCGAATCATGCCAGCCAAATGTACGGTAAAAATGTTGAAAACCTACTTAACCTACTTATCACTAAAGAAGGTGAGCTAGTACTTGATTTTGAAGACGAAATCGTCAGCGATACTGTTGTAGCTCATGGTAATGATGTTAGTAGTGCCCGTCTTCGTGACTTACTGGGTTTAGCGCCTTTGGCGACACCTGAAACCCCATCAGAGGAGACAGCCTAATGGATATGACCTTATTACTATTACTGACACTTTTTGTTGTTGCAGTATTTTTAGGCGTTGAACTGATTACTAAAGTTCCTCCTACGCTTCACACACCGCTAATGTCGGGTTCAAATGCGATTTCAGGTATTTCGCTAGTTGGCGCATTATTATCAGCTGGCTCTGGCGCAGGTATTATGGTTAACGTACTTGGCTTTATTGCTGTAGTGCTTGCCACCATCAACGTGGTGGGCGGTTACATGGTAACTAACCGCATGCTAGCCATGTTTAAAAGGAAATAGACTCAATGACAACATTTATTTATTTAGCTTACCTTGTTGCCGCAGTCTTATTTATTCTAGGTATTAAAGGGCTTACAAAACCGCGTACTGCGGTTCGTGGCAACCAACTATCTGCGATGGGCATGTTCATTGCTGTTGTTGTGACCTTGTTTGATCAAAGCATTCTTAGCTACGAGTGGATCATCGCAGGTGTGTTACTGGGTGGTACTATCGGGGCCGTGATGGCGACAAAAATCAAAGTCACCGACATGCCGCAAATGGTGGCATTACTGAATGGTTTTGGTGGCGGTGCTTCACTGGCAATTGCCGCTGCAAGCTTCCTTGATCCTGCAGCAGCAACCAATGCAGTAGCACTTATCTCTATCGGTGCCACTATCATTATCGGTTCTGTCACGTTATCAGGCTCATTTGTTGCTTTCGCTAAACTGCAGGAGCTTATCTCGGGTAACCCGATTAAAGTACCCGGCAACAAACCGTTAAATGCGATTCTATTAATCAGTGCAATTGCGCTTGCGATTGCGATGGTCATGGATCCAACCAACACCAACTTAATGTATGCCTTAGTGGCTGTAGCGGTGGTGTTAGGTGTACTACTTGTAGTGCCCATTGGCGGCGCAGACATGCCAGTTGTGATTGCATTACTTAACTCATATTCAGGTATCGCAGCCGCAACGACGGGTTTCATCACAGGCAATACTGTGCTGATTGTTTCAGGTTCTTTGGTAGGCGCTTCAGGTATTATCTTGACGCAAATCATGTGTAAAGCAATGAACCGCTCACTGTTTAATGTGTTATTCGGTGTGATGGCCGAAGGCGGCGAGAAGATTGATGCTGATGAAGTATATGCTGGTAAAGTGAAATCAACATCACCAGATGAAATCGCCATGATGCTCGAAACGGCTGAGCGCGTTGTGATTGTACCTGGTTATGGTTTAGCAATGGCTCAGGCTCAACATGCCGTACGTGAACTTGCCAACGTATTACAGAGCCGCGGTACTGACGTTAAGTATGCAATTCACCCTGTAGCAGGCCGTATGCCTGGCCACATGAACGTACTACTTGCAGAAGCTGAAGTGCCATACGAGCAGTTAATTGAAATGGATGAAATTAATCCACAGTTCGAGCAAACTGACGTGGCGATTGTGATTGGCGCGAATGATGTTACTAACCCAATGGCACGTGAAGATAAAGGTAGCCCAATTTACGGCATGCCGATTCTGAACGTTGATAAAGCCAGAACCGTTGTAGTCATTAAACGTTCTTTAAGCCCAGGTTTTGCAGGCTTGCCTAACCCATTATTTGCCATGGATAACACATTAATGTTATTCGGCGATGGTAAAAAAGGTATTGTTGAACTGACACAAAGCTTGAAAGAAGCTGAATAATTGATGCACTCTTGATCCGCTCTTGATGCTCAATATTCATAGAAAAGGCCGCTAAGCGGCCTTTTTTCTTGTCGATAACTCGCTAAACAAGCTGATTAATTTTCATCATGTTCATTTATCGAACAAAAAATAGTTTCATTAAATGACAGGTTGTCGTCATTCCCTTATCTTTCACGCTTTCTAATGGATAATATTTAGACTATTGTCATGATAATTGACTATTAAGTCTAAAAATCGTACAAATGTTAGCTGGTTTATTTTTCCTAATGACTCGGATGATTGACGAATATGGATATCAACGCTTCTCAAATTGAAGCACTAACTGCACAAATTGCTCAGCTTAAAAGTGAAAATGAATCACTAAAGCAAAAAAATAAACAGATCCAGCAACAGCTATCTGCAACATTGGATGGCACTGGGTTGTGTTTGTGGGAACAAGATGTGCCCACAGGCGACTTGTGTATTTATAATCAAGAATGGGGCTCATTGTTAGGTTACACCCGCGAAGAATATTCAGCCAACATGCAAAGTTGGAAAAATAGCCTCCACCCTGAAGATAAAGATTGGGTCATTAAAGCATTTGAAGATCACGTTAATGGGCAAGAAGATGTTTATCAAGCAGTGCACCGAATGATCCATAAAGATGGCAGTACCCGCTGGGTCTCAGATCGCGGCAGGATAGTTGAATATGCAACAGATGGTACTCCGCTAAAAATTCTCGGAACCCACATTGATATCACCCAAGAAAAGCGCTACCAATTAGATTTAGCACGACTCGCACATCGAGATCCATTAACAGACTTATTAAATCGCACTGCAGCAGAGAAAGTTTACAAAGACTTTCAACGCAGCTCAAAGTTTGACTCTGGTACATTACTCTTTATAGATGTCGATAATTTTAAATCTGTTAATGATCGTTTTGGTCATCGTTTTGGTGATCTGACACTGATTGAAATCAGCCAAGTATTGCAGCACTACTCAGAGACTTTACTTCCCAAAAGTAAAACTAAGATTGCGAGAATTGGTGGTGATGAATTTGTCATTATTACCACGATATCTGAGTATAAATTAATAAGTGTTTTAGCAGGTTCACTGGTCAGTCACTTTAAACAAACACAAACAATTGATGATAAAAATATCGCCCTTGGACTCAGTATTGGCATAAGCTGTTTTACTAGCAAAGATCTTTTTGTTGAAGTTTGCGAGCAAGCAGATAATGCCATGTATGGGATCAAACAAGCAGGGAAACATAATTACTCTTTTTGGCAACAACCAAAAAGCATTTCACAAATCATCCCCTAAGCTGCAATTGTATTTGATTAAAGACGTTAACAACTTGCTATAAAAATCAGCGGTTTTGTCATATTAAAAAAAATGCCATGCTATAATCCTTCCAAAGTTACTGTAAAACCTGACACTTAGTCGCTTTACACTTCCTACTCAATTGTTAATTATTTATTTCATTTATTACTGGTAGTTAAGTTTATGTCTAAATATTCGAAGCTTATTCCTTTCTTTTTATGCATTTGTCCACTATCTGTGACCGCCAGTGAAAATGTAGAAGTTGAACCATTAGCAAGCAACAAAACAAGCGAAAGCGCACACACTGATAAGACCGTAGAGTACTTTCCAAGTAAATGGGGCGTAGGGATTGGAATGCGTCGTGCTGATATTCCTTATGCCACCGAAGACGATGTCGTCACCGATGTCATGCCACTAATTGAGTTTGAAAATGACTATTTCTTTTTAGACGGATTAGAAGGTGGTGTACATTTATGGAAGAATGATGAACACCAAGTAAATATCTACAGTCGCTTTCGTTTTGTGGATATTCCACAAGAATATCAAAACGAAACTCAATCTGATGCGTTTGATTTTGGTATCCAGTATCGGTTCCAAAAAGAGGGTTTAGAAGCTGACGCTGCTTTTATGAGTGACGGTAATAAACGCTATTATGGTTACACCCGCACCCAGTATCACTGGACTGCTGGCGACTGGCAATTAAACCCTTTTGCAGAGTTTCAGTGGAAAAGTAACTCCTTTAATGAGCATTATTATGGTTTTGACCAGATAGACCCTGGCGCAGGGCTTGCCTTTTCTGCTGGCTTAAATACTCGTTATCATTTGGCCAGCAATTTATACTTATTAGCTAATTTCGGGGTCACTCGCCTTGAAAATGACATCTATGATTTACCGACCATTGAAAACCAATATCAATTTGAATCCTTTTTTGGCTTCGGTTTTTATCCCGATGCTAAGCGCCCAAATACCAATCCCGTACCTAAAGAAAGCGGTGAATTTTTACGTGTTGCTCACGGCTGGGCTACGCCTTCAAATCTCAACGAAATCTTAACCGGCAATGCAAAAGGCGACAGATATAACAATCAGCTCACCTCTTTGTTTTATGGTATTCCATTATCCGATAGCTTATTTACGTTACCTATTGATCTGTACTTTACTGCCGGGGGGGTATGGCATCATGACTCTGAAGTACAAGACAACCTCGCTGAAGGGGTTATTGGCGTAAAAGCGTTCTACACCCTTGATTTAGGTTGGCGTTTCCGCATCGGTGTCGCAGAAGGATTATCTTATGTTTCCGAAGTCACTTATATTGAAGGTAGTGAGCTTGATGAAAAAGATTATCGCCCATCTAAACTATTAAATTATTTAGACTTCTCGTTCGATGTAAACATTGGTGATGTCTTTAACTATGCACCTTTACAAAATGCGTGGTTGGGTTACAGCATCCATCACCGTTCAGGCATTTTTGAAACCAGCTCTGCTTTTGGACGCATTAAAGGTGGCAGTAATTACAACACCGTTTACGTGCAATGGCATTTTTAGTTCGTATTAAACATAACTACACATAACTACACATAACTGCACATAACTGCACATAACTGCACATAACTAAACAATATATATACGAGGCCTGTCATCATTGCCATGACAGGCTGTTTTATTTAGCATCAATATTTAGCATCAAAGTAGTTAGGAGCCTCAGCAAACTGCTCAATGAGCCATTGGTTTGCATTCTCATCCCCCATTAATATCGACAATGTAGGCTGTAAAACTTCAATTAATCTAGCCTGGCGCCAAAACATATAATTGGGTAAAACCGGCATAACTCCGCGATTAAATGTGCGCTGAATAAGGCTCGCTATTTCTTTCATTTCAGTGGCTTCAATAGTCGGACTGAGTGGGTAGGTTGCGCTAATGAAGTCACGATAATGCTCAAACTGTTTTATTTCTTCTAACGAATAATGAGTCAGCAACCATAACAACTGCGGGGAGCTCCAGTGGCTGATATTATCTCTGTCGTTAATCACTGCCATATTACGTCGATGAAGCTGTTGCCAAGCAAGGGTTAAACTATCCGACTGCGCTAGACGCCAAACAAGGTAAACATCAGCTAACCATTCATGTTCATAGGCTGTTAGTTCACTTGGTAACCCTTTGCCTTGCAAAGCGATATTCTGTAAGTGGCCTATTTCGTGCCACAAGGTTAACTGTGACTGCTGTGCTAAGTCTAATTGGTAAATCTGTCCATTAAGCGCCACATTTTGATATACCAAAGGAAGAACACGATTAATGACAATCAAACCTGCCACATTCTCATTATTAACAGGAAATACCACTGCGCTTTTAAAACCTAGACTATTGGCAATATCATTATGACTTGGTAACTGACGAGTTACAGCTACAGGAAGCTGTGCAAGGCACTTTGCATAATCTGATATACGACAAATAAGTGCACTTTTTTCTGCTATGGGTTCACGAGGGTATAAACTTGATTGCACACTTTCTTTAGAAGAATTTATCGCAGGTGTAGAATTTAATGAAGACGTTGGAACTGAATTTTGTGATGGCGTAAGTCTTAGTATTGATGTTGATTCTGCAGTTGATGTTGATTCTGCAGTTGAAGCTGAAGTTGATGTTGATGTTGATGTTGATGTTGAATCAGAATGAAAATTAGCGTCAGCGTTAGCCAACAACAATAGGCTAACGCTAACGGCACTGATAAGAACTAGCAGTGCCGGTTTTAACACTATTTTTTAGCCATAATATTTTCAATTATTGCCGTGGTAGATACGCCATCTTCAAAGCCAAGAATTTCAACCTTACCACCAGCAGCCATCACTTCAGTACCGCCAGCCACTTCTTCCACTTTGTAATCACCACCCTTCACCAACGAATCTGGTAATAAACGGCTGATAACGCGTTGCGGAGTATCTTCACTGAAAGGAATAACCCAATCGACAGACGCTAAACCAGCCAGCACTGCCATACGGCGATCTTCTTGGTTTACGGGTCTTCCTTCACCTTTAAGTCGTTTCACTGAAGCATCGTCATTTACCGCAACGATTAAGCGATCACCTAAGGCTTTTGCTTGTTGTAAATAACTCACATGTCCTGCATGTAAAATATCAAAACAACCATTGGTCATTACGACTTTTTCACCGCGTAACCGTGCTTGCTCAAGGGCATAAGCCAGTTGATCTTCAGTGACGACACCGAAACCTGACTCGCCTTGATTTAACGCAAGCGCTTCAATTAACTCAATGCGACTAACAGTGGCGGTACCTAACTTAGCAACAACCACACCTGCAGCGATGTTTGCAATAGAACAGGCCTGCGCCATCGTACTTCCTGCAGCTAACGAGGTAGCTAGCGCAGATATAACAGTATCGCCAGCACCTGTGACATCGTAAACTTCACGCGCCACAGTCGGAATGTGCAGCTCAGCTTCATCTTGGCTGATAAGCGTCATGCCTTTTTCAGAGCGAGTGACCAGCATGGCATCAAAATTATGTTCTTTAATCAGCTGTTTTGCTTTAGCGATTAAATCTGCTTCGTCTGTTACCGCACCAACAACAGCTTCAAACTCACTCATGTTTGGTGTCAATAAAGATGCACCGCGGTAACGAGCAAAGTCAGTGCCTTTAGGGTCAACTAACACAGTGACACCTTTAGCACGTGCTTTGGCAATAAACTCAACAGGAGTATCGATAGCACCTTTGGCGTAATCAGAAAGCACGAGAACATCGACATCATCTAAAATAGCTTCACTACTACTGAATAAGTTTTCACTGTCAGCTTTGGCATATTTTTCTTCAAAATCTAACCGGATTAACTGCTGGTTACGGGAAAACACACGTAACTTAGTAATCGTTGGCTTATCAGCCACAGTTAACCAGCGAGGCTCAACCCCTTGTGCTTGAACCCCTACAGTCAGTGCTTGAGCAGTCTCGTCTGCCCCAACAATACCCGCCAGCTGAATTTGGCCACCTAACGCTGCAATATTTAATGCTACGTTTGCTGCTCCACCTGGACGGTCTTCAATTTCATTAATGTTCACTACAGGTACAGGCGCTTCAGGAGAAATACGACCCGTAGGGCCAACCCAATATCGGTCAAGCATGACATCGCCGACAACTAAAACACGGGCTTTTTCGAATGCTGGTAGAGATACCTTCATAATAAACTTTTTCTTTTTGCTGACATTAAACGGTGATTGTACCTAATTTTGCTATAAAATTAAGTTAGAATAGCAACTAATTTTGAATTTGGGGTGAGTTACACGTGGTAGAAAAAGCGCAATTTGGTTCTCATTTATTACACCCGAAACATTGGCCGTTATGGTTAGGTGTTGGTTTTATGAGACTTACCCAATTATTACCTTTACGCTGGCAAATGAAAATGGGCGCAGGACTGGGTCGATTAGTACTCAAATTTGCAGCAAAGCGAAAGCACACTGCTGAACGTAACTTACAGCTTTGCTTTCCTGATATGCCACAACAAGAAAGAGATAACCTACTCAAACAGAATTTTGAAGAAACGGGTAAAGCCATTTTCGATACTATCAATGCATGGTGGTGGTCTAACGATAAAATACAGCGTCATATGACCATGAAAGGCGATCAACATGTCACTGACACGCTTGATAGTGGCCATGGCGTTATTCTCTTTGCCGTGCATTGCTTGCCACTAGAGATGGGCGCAAGAATGTTTGGTCAATTCCAACCTGGAATTGGTGTATACCGCCCCCACGATAATCCTGTGATGGAATACCTACAGGTGAATGGACGTCTACGTTCAAATAAAGGATTAGTGCCTAAACGTGACCTGCGTAATATGGTAAGAAGCTTGAGAAATCCTGATGTGATTTGGTATACCGCAGACCAAGATTTTGGCCGTTCAAGTGCGGTATTTATTCCTTTATATGCTGTACCAGATGCTGCAACTATTACTGGCGCCACCACTCTTGCGAAACTTGGCCGCGCTAAAGTGCTGCCATTTTTTGTCGAACGCAATAGTAATGATGATGGTTACCATATGGAGATTATGCCGCCATTGGATAACTTCCCAGGTGAAGATGAACTCGCTGACGCCATTCGTGGTAATAAAATAATTGAAACGATTATTGATAAAAATCGTCCTCAATATATGTGGCTACATAGACGATTTAAAACTCGGCCAACCAAAGAGACACCATCGCTATACGAATAAATGCTGCATTAAAAGCAGTTTAATTGAATCAACAAACTGACTAAGTAGTACTTTAACCGTCAAAAATGAAAATAAAAGGTGGCTAAACTCGGTCACCTATTTCAACAAGCAATTGAGAAAACGCTAATAAAGTGTATCGGCAACTTGAAATCAATTAAGAAATGATCAAGGATGCCAAACTTAATCGCTTCAACAAATGACTCAGCATGATCTCTACGCTGAGTGATGATTTAGATACGGATTTCTAATCGCTTTGGCAAATACTTATATGGACGCCTTGTTACATTGTTAAGTTACTAAACCAATAATTAGGAACACATCGCCCTTATGTTAAAGTCGTTTTGCGCTTCATTGATTGCTGTTTCTACCCTCTTGGCTAGCTTAAACGCTGCCGCGGTAGAATATCGTTTGCCCGCTAAAGACAGCCGCTTAATTGGTGAAAACCAATATTATGTTGTACCTGAAGGTAAGCTCACTTTAGAAGCCATTGCTGCTGAATTCCAATTAGGCTTGAGCAACATGATGGAAGCTAATCCTGGTGTTGACCCTTACCTACCAAAACCCGGCAGTACCTTAGTCATTCCTCACCAGCTTATTTTGCCCGATACCCCTCGCAAAGGCATTGTAATCAACAGCGCAGAGATGCGTTTATATTATTACCCAAAGGGTAAAAACACAGTTGAAGTGTTACCCATTGGTATAGGACAAGTTGGCCGTGACACCCCAGAAAACTGGGTCACTCAAGTTTATCGAAAGCGCGCCAATCCGACTTGGACTCCGACGCAAAACACTCGAAAAATTTATGCCGATAAAGGTGTAGAGCTTCCTGATGTATGGCCTGCTGGCCCTGATAATCCAATGGGGTTGTTCGCACTTTACGTAGGTAACTATTTTGCCGTACATGGAACGAATGCCTCTTTTGGTATTGGCCTTCGAGTCAGTCAAGGTTGTGTGAGATTACGCGATGAAGATATTGAGCACCTATTTAATTCAGTGCCCGTTGGCACTCGAGTAGAGTTCGTAAATCAACCAATTAAGGCCACCATTGAGCCTGACGGTAATCGTTACTTAGAGGTTCACCAACCTTTATCAGAAACCATTGAGCAATTTGAGTCATCTGAGCAATTACCGTTAACGCTAGATAAGAAAATCACCTCTATTGTGGCTCATGCTGAAACCGACTCATTTACTTTAAAGCGTTTATTAGAGCAAAGAACCGGGATGCCTACTCGCATTAACAGCATTCAACACGCGCAATTAGATGAAGACGCTGCGCCAGCGGATTCAGAGTAACTCTTCCATTAAAGCCTCAATCTAACCTCAATCAGATTTGATTGAGGTTAGGCATCTCCCCAACGCTAACCTGCATATTCCAACTTGAGTAACGCACCACAAATCAGTAATCTAAAAAGCCATTGTTAGTTTACTCATGGTGATAGATTGAAAACTGGTATCAAGCAGAATACATCTCAGCTGTTGATGGGAGTTAAAGATAAAACCCTCCCTTTAGCATTATTGCTTACCTGTTTGCTTTCACTAACCATGGGGTTAATGCCACTCAATCTGGCCGCGTCTCAATGCAAGCTTACCAGTCAATTTAATCAACTTAGTCAAATTGAACGCCAAGTTAGCCTCACTGAGTTGGATAATGGCTTAATCGTCAGACAGCTAAATAGACCGCAGCAATCCACTGTCGCTATTGCAAGTCAATTTAACGTAGGTTCACGTAACGAAATAGCTGGGCAAACAGGATATGCGCATTTGTTTGAGCACCTGCTATTTAAAGGCAGCGAAAACGCCCCTAACGAAAGTTACCCTCAGCAAATGAGCGCCATTGGGGCCCGCTTTAATGCCAGCACACATTTTGACTATACCAATTACTATGTCACTGTCCCCGCGCAAGCATTGGAGTTGAGTTTATTTCTTGAAGCTGACAGGTTTATCCGTCCTGTACTATCTGAAACCACAGTTAAAAACCAACAAGGTGCAGTGCTAGAGGAAATGGCCACTAGCATAGATAATCAACCTTATCTTCGACCTGCAATGGAGTATTTACTTTCCCAAGTCGCAGGCAGTCCGTATGCTCATGCCATCATTGGCAGTAAATCGGATGTGACGAGTGCAACCGCAGCCGAACTTGAACAATTTCACCAGCGTTATTATCGCCCCGATGCGATGCAGCTATCCTTAGTAGGTAAAATTGATATTGATAGCACAAATACCATCAAACAATATTTTGCTGATTGGCAAGCACCTCAACACAACCTAGACGAGTTTTCTGCCGTATCAGTAACTCCAACGGCCACTAAAACTGAAATCATTGATAAGCGAGGCCCTTGGCCTGCATTATTAATGGCATGGCACACTGTCGGCAGACAGCACCCTGATTATGAAGCTGTAAGCCTTTTACAAAGCCACTTGTTTCAAAATCTAAAAAGTGCGCTCGCAGCCAACACATTAGAAAATCCACCACAAATGCTCAGCTACTCAATCCCCTTGACCATGGAAAATCACGGTGTCACTAACCTTGTCCTCGTTCCTAGAGCAAACACCTCTTTAGATGAACTACAAAATTTGGTTGAATCACTATTTAGTCAAGTCATAGAAAACGGCCTCAACGACCAAGCTTTATGCACGTTAAAAACCGTTGCACTCAATGATATTAACCAGCAATTATCAAACAGTCAGACCTTAGCAAAATACCTGTCGAACACCTCTAAGCGTGATAAATTCTTTCCATTAACTCAGCCATGGCGCCGAACCGAAGCCGTTACTTCAGCTGATATTCAACGGGTCACTCAAGAATACTTTATTGATAAAGCAGTGCGAGTCGATTTATTGCCGCCTTGGTATATTCGCTGGGGGAAAGGGTTACTTGAAATCTTACCTCAAGGGTTTTCTGAGAAACTAGAAAGGTGGGCGCTATAATGAGAACTTATCACTTGAGCCTATTAATCATCTTAACTAGCTTTTTGTTATTAGGTTGCCAGCACTCCCCGATCATTTTTACTGAGTCACAACCGCCTAAAGTGCCGCAGTTTGCTGAATTAGACAACGCCCCTAAACTGCCATCATTATCGGCGCCTTTAATCAGAGATAATAACATCGGGGGAAATACCAGTACGCAAGTTTTTAATGAACCAAATAGTATTAATATCAATGACAAACTATCAATTCACCAATGGGCTGTTAATCAAGAAGATGCTGCAAACCAACCAAAACTCAATCGAGTTTATTTTATTGGGATTTCACCTAGTGCATCACTTGAAAACCCTGATGTGCTTATCGAAGCATTTTCTCAACGCCGTAAAGAGCTAGCAAACCAACAGCAACATAAGCCAAATATTGCCGCCTGCTATGACAGCATCCGTTTTAGAGCCAGCTTGCATAGTATCGCTATCACAATGCAGTGCGATGCGCCATTTAGTGAAATGCAATCATTAGTTTGGGCGTTTTGGGATGAAAATGCGTTAACTAACCTCAATATTGAAACTGTACAAAGAAACTTAAAGCTCAATAAACACATAGGTGCATTCACAGGTTCAGAAATCGATAAAGTCTTTCGCAGTCAATTACTCGGCCCACAGCATCCTTATAATGAAAGTCTCGACAACCAGGGATTAGTAGACTCTCTTGAAAACACCGAAACAGGTTTTAAGCAATTGCAGCACTTACAACTTGCTACCCGTGAGCTATTGCAATGGCATTTGTTTACTAATGATGTAGAAAATTCATTTATTCATGATTCGCAAAAGACTTTGAATCAGCCTCTAATCGAACGTAAAACAGCTGAAAACCTGCATAGCAAAACGATTAATGACAGTTTACCTCTCTGGCTACTACATGACTCCAGTACCAGTGATAACATGTTGAATAACAAAGCCAGTCACACAGCCAGCAACACTGTCCATAATACAAAAACTTTAACCGCTGAGGTTACTCCCAAAGATCAAATAACTCCCACAGCCACTATTTATCTCATTGATGCGCCAGATACAGTACAAACACAGGTGAGAGTAGGCTTTGTTAGCGAAAATGCGAACAACTTATTGAATCACCACCAACAAACGGCAACGAATAATAGTGTAGGTTGTAAAACCATCGCACCATTATTAGGTAGAAGTTACAGCGGCAGATTATTCTACGATTTACGTGAAACCCGCGGATTAACCTATGGGATATACGGCCGCTGTGTTAATGCACCACTTAGTCAGTATTTATATTTTTATGGCAGCACAGCACTAGAAAACTCAGGGGCCTTTATTAAAGGCATACTTGACCATACTCAGCTACTGACCGAAAGCACTGTTAGTCAAGCTGAGTTAAATGCAGTCTCGACCTATTTAATTGGACAGCAACAACTGGCATTGGACACGACTTTTGGTAAAGAAAGTAATTACATACGTAATATTTTATCAGGCAAAACAACTCAGCAAGCGCAACAGGAAGTCAACGCAATAAGCCAGCTTACCCCAGAACAGTTTTTACAAATCTCGAATCATGTTTTATCCCATCCCCCCACAGTCGTCATCCGTGGCGACGCAGATAAAATCAGCGCAGATATTCGACAAAAACTACCAAGCTGGCAAGTACAATTGATTTCAGCGCACGACTAAAAAATAAGAAAACTGACGCCACAGGCTACGAAGTTCTTTCTTGCTGATAACGTTCGCAGTCATCAGTAATCGATAACCACTTCACTTGGTTTGATGTATAGATATGATAGTTAGGTTTAATTAAGCTCGGCTCATCTAAAGAACCAATGGTCAGTGTGAAATAATCAGGGTAGCGCGTATCCCGATAACTTAATGTGCAACCGCATTGCTTGCAAAAACCACGACGAACATTATCTGAAGATTCAAATTCGCTCACCTCGCCTTTAAGCCAGGTTACTTGCTCGCGTTTAAAATCCATCCATACTTGAAATACGGCACCAGACGATTTTTGGCACTGCTTGCAATGGCAATAATCGGCATCAAATGGCTTGGCAGATAGCTGATATCGCACTGCGCCACATAAACAGCCGCCTTGTAAAATAACAGGTTTATTTGTTTCAACGATTTCAACCGCCTGCTGTTCCATACCCATAACTCATTCCTTAATGGTTAAATTGCCAATTGATTGAGTATTTATCATTACCTCAGCCACAAATGAAGTCAAAACTATCTGAATAACTCCCCCCTGAATCAATAAATAACCAATAAAAAAGCCCTCAAATGAGGGCTTTTAATAGAGATATTTTTAAAGGAGCAAACTTATTTAGTAAGTCGCTTCACGCTTTTCAGCTTCAGCATCCCACTTAGGAGCAAGTTCTTTTAAGAATCTTTGCTTATCAGCATTCATCTTATCCATGTCCATACCTAATGCTTCCTGCGCTTTCTCTTTAGTAGAGATATCAGGGATAGCGATTGGCATTTTCACGCCTTTAGCTGCAAGTAGTTGAGCCAGTTTGATACGTGCATTAGCTGCTTTATCAACTGCGCCACCTAATATGCGTAACGCTTCTGCTGGAGCATGAGCTGCAACACCGTGAGATGCTGTAGCGTAATCCCAGCGCCACTGACTGTGACGAATATCCATTAGGATAGGCTTCATTTCAGCTTCAGTTGCACCTGCTTCCCAAGCTGCGCCAGCTTCGAAGTGAGCATGTACAAGTTGAGTTTCAGCTCTTAGCTTAATTTCAGTCACGTTCTTTTGATTCTCGTGAGTCACTTCCATCATGAATTCTTTCGTTTTACCTTCATGACAAGTTGCACAAGTTTCGTCGAAACGATCGAAAGGGTTACCCACTTTATGGTCAGTGAATTTGCCTTTACCATTCGCTTTAGCAACACGTGGCATATGACAGTCAGTACAACTTACGTTGTTTTTACCGTGCATACCTAGCATCCAGGTTTCATAACCAGGGTGTTGTGCTTTTAGCATAGGCGTTTTAGAAATCGCGTGAGTCCAATCAGCAAAGTTGATTGCATCATAGTAAACTTCCATTTCTTCAACAGTTGTACCGTTGTCCCATGGGAATTTCACGTAACCTTTACGGTCTTCAGTTTTCTCGAAGTAGTATTCAACGTGACATTGACCACAAACCATAGACTGCTTGTCTTTACGAGACGCTTTATCAAATGGCTTATCGATAGCTTCTAAAGCGCGATCAACATATGGACGAGAAATACGTAATTTTGGTGAACCTTTTTCATGACAATCGCCACAACCTAAAGAGTTAACGATTTCAGCTCCGCCTTTAGACCATTTGCCTTTAAAGTAACCGTCTTCGCCTTGCTCTTCGATCATACGAGGTACATCGGGACTTTTACAGCTCCAACATGCCATAGGCATTGGGCCATCATCTGGTCCAGTTGGTGCGCCAGTACGTAATGTATTACGCAAATCAGTCACTGTGTAGTGGTGACCACGAGCTTTATTATAATCCTTAGCAAAACCGTAACCTGCCCATAACACAACCAGGTTTGGATCTTCTGCTAACACATCAACGATTTCATCGCTTTCTGATGTCGCATGCCAAGTTTCATATTGCAATTTATACTTATCTTTATATACTTCATTTCTTGGTTCAGTTTTATCACTAGCCATCGCACTAGTCATCATAAAACTGGTTGCCATCAACGCACTAAGCGCAACAACTTTTGCTTTCATTTTCATCACCGTTCATCTCCGTGTTACATTTTATTTTAAATATTCACGACATCTCCATGAACAAACTTATCCATTTAAGGTTAAATTAAGAATACCCCTTTGTGAGTATTAGACAATAAGCTTGCGCTAGATCAATATGTTAATACGTTGTACATCACACTTTTGAATACTTGTTAATATATTACAGTATTCTCTAATGTAAAATATTGCTTAAAATTCCCGTTAAAACAGACTTAAGTTGGATACCAAATGATTAAAAGAGGCAGTCTCACCTCCACTATTCTAAGACTAATGTTAGTCTTAATTTTCATTTCTTCCAGCTTAGCTGTGTATTCAATTATCAATCTAAGTTTCAGTATTGGTGACGCCAGAGCTATCAACGCTTCCGGCTCATTGCGTATGCAAAGTTATCGTTTAAAACTGTATTTAGAGCGTGATGAACAACTGCTGCAAGAAAAGATAAATCAGTTTGAAACGACTCTGCATTCTGAGGCATTAGAGCGTTCATTAACCTGGTACAGTCCTGATGCATTATCTCAGCAATATCTGTTGGTGGTGGATAAGTGGGAGCAAATGCGCTTTTTCATCGAGAATCATCAGCGTCAAGAGTACAGTGACTCTTTAAAAGACTTTGTTGATACCATAGATATATTAGTGTTGGAAATGGAGCGTTTTGCTGCACTAAAACTGAGGATATTGGTGATTGGTCAAATCATTGGTTTATTCTTAATGTTAATTGTCGCCATCGCTGCGACACGTTATACCCGCAAGAGAATGGTACAGCCTATACTCCAATTGATGGATGTCGCTAACTCTATTTCAAAAGGTAAATTCAAAGTTGATGTACCACAAACAGAATATATGGAACTGCATGCACTCGGAGAAGCCTTTAAGAAAACCGCATCAGAGCTCGATACCCTTTATCAAGATTTAGAAGGCCAGGTCAATGAAAAAACCATCGCACTGACACGAGCAAACAACGAGCTAAGTTTTTTATATGACAATCTCATCAGATTACACGCCGATAGCCTCGACTATAAAGCCTTAAGCTCAGCATTAACTCAAATTCAGCAGTTTGAAGACTTAGATTATGTTCGCTTGGTCATCGAGCACGACGATGGAACCATAGACAGTATTGAAGCTGATAATGGCTGGTTAGACTCTGCGGGTTTAAATTCAGAACAACACGCAGCAGTAACCCCTGTTAAGTTTAATTTGCAGCTCGAAGATAAAAATTTAGGATATCTTGAAGTTATTTCTCTCAGACCAGTTAACAATATGTTATTTGTTAACTTCGCCATGATGCTGACTCGTTCCATTGTTATCCACAATGCCACAGAAGAAAGACAGCAACTCGCGTTAATGGAAGAACGTGCCGTCATTGCCAGAGAGCTGCATGATTCTTTAGGTCAGCTACTTTCATATCTCAAAATCCAAGTCAGCTTATTGCGCAAAAAAATTGAGCCTAATTGCATGACTGAAGATGTGCAGACCCAGCTAGTGGACATTAATGATGGCGTCAGCACTGCTTATGGCCAGCTTAGGGAATTACTGTCTACATTCAGGTTAACCATTAAAGATCCTAACTTAGGTCAAGCCATTGAAGTGATGTTAGCGCAACTTCGTAAACAGACAGGGATCATTATTGAGCTAAATTACCAGTTATCAGCGCATTTACTCGCTGCCAAGCAACACATTCACGTATTGCAACTCACTCGCGAGGCAACAATCAATGCAATTAAACATGCAAAACCTTCACGCATAGAAATTGATTGTTTTTTGGCAAATTCTGATATGATACATATCAATATCAAGGACGATGGCATTGGCGTGTCGCATTTAAAAGAACGCGATCAGCATTTTGGTCTCGGAATAATGTACGAGCGTGCAACGAAACTGCATGGCACTGTCAAGTTTGATAATAATCCGCAGGGCGGCACAACTGTCTCCCTCGTATTTCCACCCCAGCAGGAGCCTTTAAATGGGTAAACCTTATTCAGTATTAGTAGTAGATGACCACCCGCTACTTCGACGTGGTATTTGTCAGTTAATAACTTCAGATAGTGACTTTAGACTGTTTGGTGAAGCAGGAACGGGGTTAGACGCACTGACTGCGATTGGTGAAGATGAGCCAGATATTATCTTGCTCGATTTGAACATGAAAGGCATGTCTGGCCTAGATACTTTGAATGCCATGCGCCAAGAAGGCGTCACCGCAAGGATTGTTATTCTAACCGTTTCTGATGCGAAGCAAGACGTGATTCGTTTACTTCGAGCCGGTGCAGATGGTTATCTTCTTAAAGACACTGAGCCAGATTTATTACTGGAGCAACTGAAAAAAGCCATGCTTGGCCATCGCGTTATTAGTGATGAAGTTGAAGAGTACATCTATGAGCTGAAAAATGCTGATAATGATGAAACTTGGATTGCATCATTAACCCCGCGTGAGTTGCAGATTTTAAAAGAGTTAGCTGAAGGTAAGAGTAATCGCGTCGTCGCTGAAGATTTGCATATCAGTGAAGGTACGGTGAAAGTGCATGTGAAAAATTTACTCCGTAAAGCAAACGCAAAATCGCGAACAGAAATGGCAGTGAGATATTTAAACCACTAGTTTATTTTTGACTGATTTAAAAAAGGCGACTCATAATAGAGGCGCCTTTTTAATTTCTGCAATCACGAGCATTTGTTTGTAAACACTAAGATTGAACTGCCAAGATTAACAGTTAACTTAACACTTAGTTCTTAACGTTTAGCTCTTAACGCTTAAGGATGAACTCCATCCAGCTTTTAAGTGCCGTTTCAAAATCCTCTAGACCACAATAAGCTTCAGACTCTGAATCGTACATGCTCATCGACTCTTCCAAATCAAAATCTTCATCAAAGTCGATAGCAATTGCGAACACTCTGACTTGTTCACTGTCGATCAACAAAGCTAAATCACGACTATGCATTAGCCAGTCATTTTGCTTATTAGCCCTAATAATCTCAATTTGCTTAATAATATTATTGCACTGCTCAATATCATTACCCAATCGCTCGGCAAAAAAGCGACCAAGAATGGCATGTTCCATACTAAATTCAGCAAATAAAGTGCCGTCTAAACTGTTACGGCGAAACTCGTATTCCATGATAAAACTCAACATTAGGCTTTGATCTTATTTTAACTGATGTTAGCTAAAACTGCGCAGTCACAACGCGTAAATAATGAAAATGTTGCAGATGAACAAAAAATCCGTCATTTTTATCTTCAGTGCTACTATTGCCTATACATTCACCACTTAATCTTACATTCAGCACGACAAATCACAGTACACGTTCATCATCGCGAGTCAGGACTTATATGGATACAGGTTTTATTTATTGCTTACTCTTATCAGGCCCTAATGCAGGTCAGAGCATCACGCCATCAGAACTTAATCAATGGCAACCTGAAGACGGATTATTATGGGTGCATTTACGCTACAGCGATGAAGAAGCAAAACAATGGGTTATCGATGCCCAACTGCCGCAAACGGAAACTGATACCTTATTAGCGGAGCATACTCGTCCACGCTCATTAAGCTCTCAAGATGGGGTATTAATGGTTTTACGCGGCATTAACCTAAATCCTAATTCTTCACCTGAAGACATGGTATCGATGCGTATTTTTGCCCAGCAACATCGAATAGTTTCAACCTGTGAGCGTCAACTTCAGTCAGTAAAAGACATCGCGGAACAAATTATCAGTAAACCTAACAGTATTGATTCTAGTGCTGACTTTTTAGTATCACTTTGTGAACGATTAACGCACCGAAAAATGGAACTAATACATAATCTCGAAGATCAATTAGATGATCTTGATGACCAAATTACTGCACCAATAAGTTCGTCGCTTCGCTCTGATATTGCTGAACTTAGAAAACAAACAGTCACGTTAAGGCGCTATTTTTCACCTCAACGGGATGCCTTATCTCGACTATTAAACGATGGACATGTGTTGTTCAATTCTGAACATAAACTGCGTATACGCGAAATAAACGAAACGTTAATCAGGGTCATAGAAGACTTAGATGCTGTTCGCGATCGCGCTAGCGTCACTCAAGAGCAACTTCAGTCTCAGCAGGCTGAGCAACTTAACAAGCGCTTGTATTTTCTATCACTGATATCGGCAATTTTTCTGCCGCTTGGGTTTTTAACCGGATTGCTTGGAGTGAATATTGGCGGTATTCCCGGAACCGAAAACACATGGGCTTTTGCTATGTTCTCTGGTGGGTTAATTCTACTCGTCGCTATTCAAATGTGGTTATTTTACCGCTGGAAATGGTTATAAAATCTGCATAAATAATTTTATTAAATTTTGTTTACAGTTAACCTTTGCCCACAAAAAAGGACGCATATAGCGTCCTTTTTAATCGATAGCTGCTACAAACGCAGCATCAACACATTACTGAGCAGCTGGTGCTGCTTCAACTTGTGCTTTTTCGATAGACAATAATTCAACTTCAAACACTAACGTTGAGTTAGCTGGAATAGTACCAGTATCACGTTCGCCATAAGCTAATTCTGATGGGATAACGAACTTGTATTTAGCACCAATAGGCATTAATTGAACACCTTCAGTCCAACCAGGAATAACGCGGTTTAGAGGGAACTTAGCAGGCTCGCCACGGCTGTATGAGCTATCAAACTCAGTACCGTCGATTAATGTACCTTTGTAGTGTACTTCAACAGTGTCTTCTGCCACTGGAGTCTCGCCTTCACCGGCTTCTAGTACTTCGTACTGTAAACCAGACTCAGTCGTAACAACGCCTTCTTTAGCTTTGTTGGTTTCAAGGAATTTCTTACCTTCTTCAACAGCTTGGCTTGCTAATAACTCTGCTTGTTCAGCACGTTTTTCATTTAATTTAACATCAAGACCTTGAAGTACAGTTTGCATTTCTTCTTCTGTAAGATCTAAAGTATCAGCTAAACCATCGCTAAACCCTTGAATCACTAACGTACGATCAACAGCGAAACCTAGGTCTTCTTGCTCGGTAATATGACCAGCCATGTAACGGCCAATTGAGCCACCAACACTGTAAGCTTCTTTTTGCGCGTCAGTTGTTAATTCAACTTTCTTTGCCACGACTTCTTGTTCTTGGTTACATGCAGTAAGACCAACAACAGCCAGTGCAACTAACGATAATTTGTAAATAGATTTCATTAAAGCTTCCTCAGCGTCCTATAGCGGTTACAATAACCTGTAGGTAAAAAATTTGTATATATTTGGCCACTTTATACTAAATAAAGTGTTTTTTGCAATGGCCTGAATAATAACACTGCCTTTGAGACAACTTTTACAGGAGCAAGTTCATGTTTCGACTTACTATGCTGATATTGTGTATCTGCTCCCTTTTGGGTTGCCAACCCGCGGCTGAAAAAGTGTTTAGTGTCACTAAAGATTCAAGCTATAGCGCAAGCTTATCTGAAGATGGTCAACTAGCTTTAGTGAGCACGGCTAGCAATGGTGTTCAGTTATGGGATCTCAATAAACAAGCCTTAAAATTTCGCTGGCAACATGGCAGTGATGCGCAGTCCACTGACAATAATGTTTTCGACACAGCCCTTTCTTCCAACGCGCAATATGCTGCCACCTTAACCGCAGACTCATTGGCGATTTGGGATGTAAACACTGGTGAATCTATTGGTTGGTGGTCACTTCCTGCCTCAGCGCAATCGGTGGCAATTGCTAATAATGCCCAAACTTTAGTCGGTTTAGTTGATGGCTCAGTGATGTCTTTTGCACCACAGAAAAGCCTGATCAAATTTTTAGGCCACCAAGAAAGAGTATCCAGTGTGTCTATTTCAGCAAATGGGCAATTGGCGCTGAGTGGCTCAAATGATGGCTCAGTGATCCTGTGGCAGGCACAAACGGGTCAGCCAGTTCACCAATGGCAACTTGAATCTCGTATTGGCAAAGTCACCCTTAGCCAGAACGGCCAACTTAGTTTTGCCAGTGATATTACAGGCAACGGCGCGATTTATTACAGCGATACCGGCGAGGTATTATCAACACTTGCCATTAATCGTCGTCAAATGACTTTCAGCAGTGCACGCTTTATTCAACAAGATAAAATCCTAGTAACCGGCTCGCCATCGAAAGAAATTATTCTATGGCAAACCCAAACAGGTAAAAAACTGGCAAACAGGCAAATTCAGCTAACTAAAAACAGTCAAAATAGAGGTGCCGTTGTATACTCTATTGCAAGTGATGCCCAACAGCAGATTGTGAGTATCAGTAATCAAGGTTTAGTTGAGTCATGGGGGCCATTGCCATAATCGCAATGCGCAACTCTATGGCGATGAGAGGAAGTAATGCAAGACATGCAACAAAAGATTGATGATCTAGAAATGAAAGTCGCTTTTCAGGAGATAACACTTGAAGATCTTAACCAAGAAGTGATTAAATTAAATGACTTAGTGGCATTTCAACAACACCAAATGTCATTAATATTAAATAAGCTACAAGCCATTGAGCCCAGTAACATGGCTTCAGCATCAGAAGAAACCCCGCCACCGCATTATTAAGTGTTGGCTAAAGCATGTTTACTAAAGTGATGTTTGCTATATTCACTGACGAGTAAACCAACAAGCTATCTTATACAAATCACTATCAATGAAGCATTAAGGAACGCTATGCCTGCAAGTGACATCATGACAATAGCACAATCTGGCGAAGCCATTTTGAATCGTCAAGCACAAGCAGTCATATCATTTGATCCAGCTCTGGTTCAGCTTACTGAGAATATGATAGCCACGATGACAGCTGCAAATGGTGTCGGAATTGCAGCGCCGCAGGTATTTAGTGATTTAGCTGTATTTATCATGCATTCAAGATCTAATGACCGATATCCAAATGCACCAGAAACCTCGGCAACCGTTGTGATTAACCCACGTATTATTGCTTATTCAGATGAAATGGAGCTGGGGAGCGAGGGTTGTCTATCTATCGCTGAACGGCGTGTTGACGTATTAAGGCACAAAACAATTAATGTTCAGTATCAATCTCTAAGCGGAGAGGTTATCAAGCAGCAACTGAGTGATTTTGTTGCCCGCATTTTTCAGCATGAATTTGATCATTTACAGGGAATTACTTTGCTTGAACGGATAACTATGGCTGACCAAAATTCATCACAAGCTGGCAATCAAGAAATCAGTACTGAACAAAATCAACAAAATCAGCACACGCAAGGTGCTGTCGAATGAATAAACTGCTTAGCATAGGTCTACTGTGTTTCAGTCTTACTGGCTGTGCATACAATAGCATATTGATAAACTATCCTTCGCAGATCGCACCGATTAAACAGCAACTTGCAAGCCCTACCCCCAGTGCTAAATTGTCAGAGTTAGCGGGTGAAATAGATACCAATGATGGCTTGTTATATGCTCAAGAAGCGGGCCGTGTCGCCCAGGTTTCGGGCGATTTCGAAACCAGTAAAACCTACTATCAAGCGGCTATTCAGGCTTATAAAGCGTTTGATGACAGAGCAACCATTAGCGCATCTGACTTAACTGCCACCGCAAGTAGTTTAGTGCTAAACGACAACGCAATACCTTACCGTGGACCAGGTTATGAACGGATCATGGTTCATCAATATCAAGCATTTAACTATCTGTTTTCTGGTGATGCGCAAGGGGCATTAGTCGAAGTGCGTCGAAGTAATCAACTACAAGCCAGTGAACAGGCACGCTATCAAAAATCGCAAAAATCGGTACGAGCAATGGCTAACGGCACTATCGACAGTGAAATCAATAAGCTAGATCAAGCCACCGGCACCGTTACCAGTTCTTTTTTAAATGCATATAGCTATTACACAACAGGTCTGCTTCATGAACTGTTAGGCGAGCCCAATGATGCCTATATTGATTACCGTAAAGCGGCACAAATCACACCAAACAATAAATACCTGCAGCAAGATCTAGTCAGGTTAGCTAAACAATTGTCTATGCCTCAATACGATGAGTTTAAACGTCGTTGGGGAGATGCAATTTTACCTAAAAAAGGCCAAGGCCAAGTGGTGATGGTGGTCGAAAAAGGCTTCGTGCCTGAAAAACAAAGCTTAACCGTTCCGTTTACTATTGATGGTAATTGGCAAACAGTGTCACTGGCTACATATCAGCCACACCGCCAAGTGATTCAACCTTCGACTATCCAAGGTCTCGGAACCGTATTAAAAGCGGAACCAATTGCCAATATTGATGCCTTAGCTATTAACGCACTAAAAGAAGATTTACCTGCAGCCTTGGTACGCCAAGCTGCGCGGGTCTATACTAAGTCTGAAATGACTCGCAGTGTTGAAAGTGGCAGTAAGCGCCGTAATAACGAAGCCGATGCAGCAGCAATTTTAATGCAGATTTTTAATGTAGTGACCGAGCAAGCTGACAGACGTAGCTGGCTGACATTACCAAGACAGGCACAAATCGCCCGCCAATATATTGAACCAGGCGAGTACCAAATCCGTTTAGGCAACAGTCCTGCTGCCAAAATTGATGTACAACCTAATCGGGCAACATTAATTTGGGTGATAGAGACTGGTAATCAAACCCGTTTTTATTCAATAATTATTTAACTCAACTATTTATTTAACTCAACTATTTATTTAACTCGACTACTTATAAGTCATATCCAACATGGAACTTACTATGAAACATTTTAAACTGATTTTTGTTTTAGCCGCTGTAATCGGGCTATCAGCTTGTCAATCTAAGGTTGAATATGGCGATGCAACCGAAGTAGAAACCGTTAATGAAAACTTCGGTTCAACTGATTTACAAGCCATTGCTGCAAAAATGGTTGATAGCATGCTGACGTTCCCGCCTGTCATCGTCATGACACAGAACGATCGCCCAATTATCTTTGTTGATAAAATCAAAAACAAAACCTCTGAGCATATCGATACAGAATCCGTCACTGATACCATCAGCAATAAATTATTACGTTCAGGTAAATTCCGCTTTATCGATATGACTAAAGTTGACTCAGTGCGTAAGCAACTAGACTACCAAAACAATGCTGGTATGGTTGACCCGTCTACTGCGATTAAATTCGGTCGTCAAGTCGGTGCCCAGTACATGCTGTACGGCAACTTATCTAGCATCGTCAAGCAAGATGGCAGCACAAAAGACGTATACTACAAAATGACCATGCGTCTAATGGACTTAGAAACAGGCCTAATCGAATGGTCTGATGAAAAAGAAATCCGTAAAGTTAAATCTAAGTCTTTCTTAGGCTTATAAGCCTCTGATAAACTTTAATTAGCCGACTTCCAGTCGGCTTTTTTACAACTGTAAACAATAGTCATTGAATAAAACTCTAGTTCCAAAAAACAATAATAAATATTTAGGGAAGAAATTGTGAACCTGTTTAAGTCGTCTATCGTCGCGCTTGCTTGCGCAAGCTTATTTGCTTGTAATAGCACTCCTAAGATTATTGCAACAGAACGTGATGGCAGTGCCAATATCAGCGAAGCCCAAGCAATGGCTCGCTCTAGTGTCGTCTCAGAAGTGAATTATCAGCTGAGTTTTAATCTTACTGGCGAAAGTCATTTTAGTGCTATCACTAAAGTAGATTTCAACCTTAGCAGCAATAAAGAGCCGCTGACACTTGACTTGAATCAAGCCACAATTAGCAAGCTCACCATTAATGGTAAAGGCATTTACCCGAATTATAACGATGCTTATATCAGTATCAATTCGCAGTTACTCAGCAATGGTAAAAATACCATTGAAGTCGAATACAGCCGCGAACACAGCACCAATGGCGAAGGCTTACATCGTTTTGTCGATCCTGTTGATGACAAGGTGTACTTGTACTCTCATTTCGAGCCAGCTGCCGCTCAGCAAATGTTTGCCGTATTTGATCAGCCCGACTTAAAAGCCACTTATCAAATCACAGTTAACGCCCCTAAAGATTGGAGCGTCATTAGCACCATGCGCGAGAGTAACATTGAAGAGCAAGCTGATAGCAATCTATGGACATTTCCAGTCACGCCTAAGCTTAGCCCTTACAACTTCTCGATGCATGCGGGGCCTTATCATATTTGGGAAGACAACAGCGGCAAATACCCAATGCGCTTATTTGCCCGTCAATCGGTTGCCGAACAAGTCACCGCTGAAGACTGGTTCACCTATACCAAGCAAGGCCTAACATTCTTTGATGATTATTTTGGTATCGACTACCCATTTAAAAAATACGACCAACTGTTAGTCCCTGATTTTTTATATGGCGCGATGGAAAATGCAGGCGCCATTACTTTTGCTGAAAACCGTTTCATGTATAAAGACACGATGACGGCAGCCCAGCGACAACGCTTAGCTGGTGTTATCATGCACGAAATGGCGCACCAATGGTTTGGTGACTTAGTCACAATGAAATGGTGGAATGGCCTATGGCTTAACGAAAGCTTTGCATCCTTCATGGGCACCTTAGCCACCAGCGAAGCAACAGAGTTTAGTCATGCTTGGCGAACGTTTTATGCGACAGGTAAACAAAGTGCTTATCGTCAAGATAGCTTAGTCACCACTCATCCTATCGAAGTGCCTGTACCTACCAGCATGAATGCGTTTGATAATATTGACGCCATCACCTACTCAAAAGGTGCATCTACCCTGAAACAACTCAGGCATTTATTAGGCGAAGACACCTTTCAACTCGGTGTGCAGCAATATCTAACCAAGTACAGTTATCAAAACGCCACACTCGATGATTTTATTGGTAGTTTATCTCAAGCAAGCAATCGAGATTTGTCCCAGTGGACTCAAGACTGGTTGTATCAAGCAGGTGTAAACACCTTAAAAGCTGAGTACAGCTGTGCCAATGACAGAGTCAGCGAATTTGCGTTAATTCAAACTGCGCCAAGTGATGCATTACCGACATTACGCGAACAACGTGTACAAGTTGCATTATTTGATGCAACCCGTTACTCAATCCATCAAGGCCCCAAAGTTGCGGTCACATACAAAGGCGAGCGAACCGAAGTGCCTGAACTTATCGGTAGCCATTGCCCTAACTTGGTTTACCCAAACTTTGAAGATTGGGGATATGTGAAAGTCGAACTTGACGAACGCTCATTTGAAACCGCCAAACAGCAGCTGAGTAAGGTCAGTGACCCACTGCTTCGTTCAATGTTGTGGCAAAGCATGTGGGACAGTGTCAGTGACGGTAAAACCTCTCTTAAACAATACATCAATGTCGCACTAGTCAATGCACCGCTTGAAAAAGACTACACTATCTTAGGTCAAGTCATCGGTAACTTAAAACAGGCTCAGTATTACCTCGACAGCATGGCGCCGAATCATAAAGCGTATGCAGTTAAAGTCGGTAAGGCTCTGACTCAAATGAGCTTACGCATGGCAATGGAACATCGTGACAATGCTGACTTCCAGCGCCGCTGGTTTGATGCCTATGTTAGCTTAGCGAGTAGTCAGCACGCATTGGATCACCTCGCCGATCTACTGGAAGGCAACGCGACGATTACAGGCTTAAATATCAGCCAAGATTTACGCTGGAAAATCATTATCAAACTCAATCAATATGATTATCCACAAAGTGGCCTTATTGCCATTGAAGAAAAACATCGCGACTTATCAGATTCAGGCCAGAAATCTGCAATAGCCGCTGAAGTCATTCGACCTCAAGCAAGATCAAAGCGTCAGTGGCTCCATACCATTGAAAATGACACTGATATGCCATTTTCAAAACTGCGCGTAGCGATGAATTACTTATACCCAAGTGAGCAAAAGTTATTAAGTGCAGCGACAGCAGAGCAGCGTTTAGCCAATATTGCAGAAGTCGATAAAAAGGGACCTGTATTTATGCGAGCTTATAATCGTAGGTTAATTCCAACCGCATGTACCAATGCCAATATCGCCGCGATTAATCAGGTGTTAGATACCGAAACGGGCTTGTCGAAAATGACCCGTAGAGCATTATTAGAAACCCGTCAAAAAGAGCAACGCTGTGTCAAAATCAGTGAAATGTTAACTCACTAGTTCACACATATATGCAAGATAACTCTACATTTTAAAATGTAGAGTTCACCAATGCCGCTTCATGAAATGAAGCGGCATTTTTTGTTTTAAACCAGCAATTAATAACAGGAAGTAATGACAGTAAGTAATGACAGTAAATAGCTTGGTTAACTTCTCAATGTAAATGTCATCATCACAGGGGCATGATCGGTACTATCACTGTCTCTTGCATAATCAGCCCTAACAAGATGTCGATCATGGGTTTGATAATCACTGACTTCAGCTAGGTTTCTTGGGTGTGATGCATCAAATTCACATGAGGCTAATATGTAATCCAACACCGAGCCTGTATTACCAAAATAGTGAGTTGACTGGCGAGCATATTTTAAAGGGTCAACAGGCGGCAACACATCTTCGGCAATATCAGAGTCCTCTTCATGTAGACCTGATTCATACTCATCTTGAGCCAAGGTAGCATTGAGCTTTTGACCGGTTTTAAATAAATCATAACTGTCGAATAAGCTAAATTGCGCAAACGCATCCGCCAGAGTTTGGTCATTCATTTTTTTAAGTTCAGGATCAATAATATCGTTTCTAAAAACACGTTTCCCATTGGCACGAAAGGCCTCTAACGCAGTGCTTTGCAAGGTGTCATTAAAGTCGCCCATGAGTAACACAGGTAATTGTGTCTGACTCCGTTGCTTGGCGATTTCATTAAACAATAATGCCGCCTCGCTACCCCGCTGCATGTTTGAAGCCCAGCTTCCTAATGCTTGCCTCGCCATAATATCAGCGCCGCCTGTCATGCCAGAATCAGCTAATCGTTCGACGCCCATGCCACTTCGCTTTGACTTTAAATGCACCACATAACATTCGCATTCGCCAAAATCAGCTAATGCAATTTTTACCCGTAGCGGTTTGCGGCTAAAGCTAAAATCATTAGCAATTCCCATTAACGGAAACAAGGTTTCATCGGGAGTCACTAACGCAGATTCAGTAATGGGATATTTCGACGCAATAGCAACTACAGGGTCCTGATAGACATAATCGCTGATTAAACTCGGCTCATCCAAAGCGGCAAAATACTGATAACCCAAAGGCGCAATTAATGCCTTTAATGCATCAGGACTAAAGACTTCTTGAAAACCAATAATATCTGGTTGATGCTCGGTTAAATAATCACAAATCCAAGCACATTTTTTCTGCCATTGCTGGTGAGAATAGATATTTTCAAAGTCATAATAAGCCGCTGGCGGCTCGATAAAATTAAATAAATTAAACGAAACCACTTTAAAGTTTTGTTGTTTATTTTGCTGTTTTTTACTGCTGGTCTGAATCACCGCAAACTGCCTAAAAGCCCTATTCTGACAACAGATTAAAGCCAAATCGATTAAGTGTCGATGTTAATTACACTCTATATCAAAAGGATCTTGAACCAACTTTTTGTGAAAATTCATTAATCGAAAAATGATCCTAAATTAGCAACTGCCGTATTACCCCTCGAAATCAGCGCCTGAAATCAGTAATCAAAAAGTCAATTTTATAATTCGTTTACAGAAACAAATTCGAGGAAAGAACGATGAAAAGGATCTACTCTCTTGCCCTATGTTTTTCACTGATTGGATTAACTGCTTGTTCAGATGATGACGATGACACAGTCACTGATGCAGAGGTCGAAACGCCAGTTGTCACTTATGCTGAAGTACGCGTTATTCATGCTGGCAGCGACGCGCCAATGGTCAATGTTACTGCTGATGGTGCAGCTTTACTGTCTGATGTCGATTACGCTATGTCTAGCGGTTTACTCGAAGTACCTACGGCAACTTATGCCATCAATGTCGATGCGATACTTGCTGATGGCAGCACATTAACAGTACTTGAAGCTGAGCTAGCAACAGCAGAAGACATGGAATATACCGCCGTCGCATTAGGTAATGTCAGTGATGAAACGCTAATGCTAAAGCTCATTGCTAATGAAGAAAGTGCCATTGATAGCGGCAATGCCCGAGTCCAAGTTTTACATGCCACTCCAGCAGTAGGACTGGTTGATATTTATGTCACAGCGCCAATGGCCGACATCTCAATGATGGAGCCGACATTATCAGCAAACTATATGGATAATAGTGACCAACTCACCGTACCAACTGCTGATTACCAGATTAGAATTACAGCATCCGGTGACAAGAATGTCGTATTCGATTCAGGCACAGTTAACCTAGCCGATGGAATGGATTATTTAATTTCAGCAATTCCAAATGAATGGTCAGGTAACTCTCCTGTTGCTTTATTAGTTGCGCTACCTGAAGGCCAAGTACTACTGAACGATGTTAGCAGTGGCAGTGATATCCGTGTAGTACATGCCGTTGCCGATGCCCCAGCTGTCGATGTATTTTTAGATGGCAGCTCAACGCCGGCCATTGATATGCTTTCATTCGGTAACCTTGCAGGCTACGTCAATATCCCAGAAGGCATGCACACAGTAACCGTTGCGGCTGATGCCGACAATTCAGTAGAAGTTATTACCGACGCCGAACTCGATTTAATGCTAGGAAGCAGCTACTCAGTACTCGCCGTCGGTTCTCTCACTGACAACGACATTGCACCTTGGGCTTTTGCTGAACATACACGCCGCATTGCGACTGAAGCGCGCCTGAATGTCATTCATGCCTCTTACTCTGCAGGCAACGTCGACGTGTATTTAACCCCGACTGCTGATATCAGTGATGCAACACCTGCTCTCACTGATGTCCCATTCAAAGCGGCATCAGGCAGCTTGAGTATCGCACCGGGTGATTACACTGTCAGCGTGACTGTCACAGGCACTAAAACAGTAGCGATTGGCCCGCTAGCTGTATCACTTGCAGGCAACGGTTTATACAGTGTTGCAGCAGTAGATGCAGAAAATGATACTTCAATGTTCTCGGTTATCTTAATGGACGATTTTGTCGCCGAAGAATAATCAAGGCCATTCACTCGTAAACGATTATCTCCGTCCGACCCTTTTGCGGCTTATCCTCCACCCGAGATAAGTCGCTTTTTTATGAGGAAAATAAATGATGAAAAATTCACTCGCCAATATGCATCAGTTATTACAGCGGTATACTTCAGTAGTAATAGGCGTACTATTGAAAAACCTGTGTTTATGCAGTCTTTTTATAAGCTCCATCGTATTTTTTCAACCTTCAGTGAGTGCTATGGAAATACAATTTAACTCCCAACAGCAACTTCAAGCAGCCAAAATCAGTAATGACACGGTAATGGGCGGCATCTCATCAAGTGAAATTAACCGCGATAAACGCCAAGATAAGCCCGTTTTTAGCGGCAATGTTTCACTTGCCAACAATGGTGGTTTTGCATCAATGGAGTATCGTTTACTCGCGATAATTCCGCGAGCCAACGCCGTAAAATTAACTGTAATAGGTGACGGAAAACGTTACCAATTACGCTTTAAGACACCGAAACTTTCCTTTGGTGAAGCTTATGTGGCTCACTTTAATACCATTGCAGGTCAGCGCACTGAACACAGGTTTACAGCTGGTGATTTTAATTCGCAATTTCGTGGTAGAAACGTCAACGCACCTGAATTACTATTTGAAGATATCGACCGAGTCGGCCTACTGATTGCCGATAAACAACAGGGAGACTTTTCTCTGATGCTCGATACTATGACGTTTACTGATTAAATATCAGATAATCTTTACCCTATCACGGCAAGACAACTGGACCCCAAATGAAAACAATGACCCATATTAAAGGCGTAATATTCGACCTAGACGGCACTTTAGTTGAGTCAGAATTGGACTTTGGTAAAATTAAGCAACAGTTAAACTGTCCATTTGATACTGACGTTCTCGACTTTATCGAAGACATGCCATCAATAGATGCTCAGCAACAAGCCCATCAAATCATTATTGAGCACGAAGCTCTTGATGCAATGAATGCCAAGGCGCTGCCTCATATGCATGCGTTATTGGCCAGTTTGCAACAGCTGTCACTGCCTACAGCCATCGTGACCCGAAATAGTAAAACCGCAACAGCAACTAAACTGTCGCAAAATAACATTGCCATGGAATTAGTGTTAACCCGTGAATGTTACCCTGCTAAACCCGCACCAGATGCGTTACTTGCCATTGCCAAACAGTGGGATATTCCTGTCAGTCAGCTTATCTATGTAGGCGATTATTTATATGATATCCAAGCAGCTAAAAATGCAGGCATGCAATCAGTGTTTATCAATCACAACCAACACGCAGAATACCAAGGCCAAGCGGACTTTATTGTCAGTGATTTAAAAGAGCTACAAACAGCATTAGAAGCGAATAATCAACGCTAAACTCGCCCTATTACGGTTTTAGTTATAGTTATAGTTATAGTTATAGTTTTAGTTTTAGTTATAGCTTTAGCTTTAGTTATTGGCATACATGGCACGCTTTCACAGGTAAAGCCACCTTCAGTGAACCAAGCCATAAGCTGCAACGTATCTTTCAACTCAGTCAGCAATCCTTTGCCTTTTTCCTACTGATGAGAAAACAATGAATCCATTACACCCAAAAAAGCTGTTACACAGTAAGTGGACTAAAGTGCATGTCACCAATAAATTGAAGCACTTTTCAGTGATAAAAGTGGCTTATGATGAAGATGAAAACGTACTAGAATGTATTATTCGTGCAGAAATGAATGCTGAAGAATTTACTATTAATTGGCGTAACCTAAAAGACACTCAGCTTTGGCGTCAAGGTTGGAAATAAGGCATTGCTAACGCCTGGGTATTTCCGGCAGAAATCTTGATATATCAGTCGAAAATGCTAGAGGTTTTAGGCCGTAATACTTGATGTTTTAGGCCACAAGGCTTGAGGTTTTAGGCGGCAAGGCTTGAGACTAGGAACAAACCAAACAAAATCAAACCCCCTTTTGCTGTCGCCTTTTTAGTGGAATGACGAAGCTGACGAGATTCACTTGCAAGCAAGCGTTCCATATGGCTTTGTGTCGTATCAAAATGGCTATTTTTATTCGCGCTCATCCCTAACTCTTGCTCATTTTTAGGATCGCTTTTTTCAGTTAACTGTGGCTGATTAGCCTCAAAAGGCGCAGATATGTTAGGTGTAATAATGGATAGCACTTGAGTTTGGGCTTGAGTTTGTTTTTTAGCTAAATGCTCGGCTGTAGATATTGGCTTAGTCATACCTTTAGATTTGGCCATTATTCTCGCTTTAAGCTTCTTTTTAGCTTTGGTTCTGGCTAGCTTTTTCAACTCAGCTTTTGATTGGGCTGACATTTGAGTTACAGGCTCAGATAAAAGAATAATTTCAGTTTCCGTATTCGCAACCGTTTGAAAATTAACTTCGATGCCTTGTGCATCAAACAACTCATCAGTAGTCACTGAATCCGATGGCGAAGTCGCTGCTAATAACCCTTCTGCTAACGGTTTGATATTTTGATCTTCACCAAAAAATTTTTGTATGTATTGGGCACACATAATGTAGGCTAAACGTTCACTTTCTTCATAGCGCTGACTATCTAAAATGTACGCTTTGAAAGAATATGCCAGAACGGTCGATAGACAAGCTAAACTCTCGTATAACTCATTCAACTGAGGGTATTTGTTTGTCACTTCCCTCCAGTGTTCCATCACCACTGAATCTACTTCAAATTCATAACTCATATCAGGAATATCGACTAAGGCCGCTAAAGATTTCTCTGCCAGATAAAGTTGCCACATGTCGTCATAGGATTTACGCTTTGTAGCACATTTTAAAATCTCATAAGAAACGGCAATATTGGCAAGTTTTATATCAATATCTGCGAATTTACTTTGATACTCAGCTGAGTGATAAAAAAGATACAAGCTTTCATACGCATCAGTTATCGCATCATGATCAGCATCTTGATTAATCCCTAAGCTATGATATAAATTTTCCATTAATGCTTGGCCCTTCCTCATACAGCTAATGCTTTTTAAAATTGATTACTACAACGACCTTTTGAAGCAAGATAAGTCGCTCAGACAACCTCATAATTCAAATAAACATTACATATGGAATAGCCGTTATTCCATATGTGGACTATAGCAACAAACAGCCATAAAAAGCCTTAACTAGACCTTAAATTAGGTTTTTAAAACAGTACATTAATGAAAGTTAATAATGAGAAAAGTGATTATTGAGGACATAAGATAGGTAAGAAAATACAGCCACTGATTAAAACGATAACTTTCTGCCAGCGTTTTTTATAAAATGAAGCTTTTATAAGAAGCTTTTTACAACAAGCTCTTGGCGCTCAATTGTTATTAATCAGTTTCATGTAAACCAATAACCGTCGAACTTGTCACAGAAGCATTAAAGTGGCGTTGTTTTACAGACAAATAGGACTCATCACTAAAAACGCATTCATCAACTCTTCTGAAGGAAAATCAATGGTGAACACTCGATTAATCTGCGAATTGGTTTTAGAATTTAGTACTTCAGATACTGCAAAATCATAACCAAAGTCACCACCGTAAAAGTGCAAAATGGGCAGCATGGCATCGCGATAAGCCTGATATTCAAGTTCATCATGAACATGCAAAGCCATTATTCGTTGAAAGCCCATTGCTACCTCACTTGCTAATATTCAATGTGTTAACACTAACGCTGCCAGTTAAATAAAATCACTGATTTCTGCTAACGATTTCTTCTGCAATGCATGTTCAGGTACTGTGGCGGCCTCATCAGGATAACCCGCAATAATCAGCATGTATGGGCGTTCGTTATCACTATCACGGCCACAAACCTTGCTTAAAAAAGACATAGGTTTAGGTGTATGGGTAAGTGTACCTAGGCCCGCGTTATGCAGCGCTTGCAGTAAAAAACCTGTCGCAATTCCCACTGACTCATGAACATAATAATTTTGCTTTTGCTCACCATTATCTTCGCTGCGCTTTTTAGTAAAAACAGCAATCAACCAAGGGGCTTTTTCAAGGTAAGGTTTTTCTGCATTGGTGCCCAATGGTTTTAAATTATCTAACCATTCTTCACCGCCACGCCCCGCATAAAAAGCTTGTTCAATGGCTTCTGCTTGCTCACGGATCTGAGCTTTTACATCAGCATCGCTTATCGCGACAAAATGCCAAGGTTGATGGTTAGCCCCATTGGGCGCAGTGCCCGCGGCCAAAATACATTGCTCGATAATTTCTTGCGGTACAGCACGCTCTGAAAATTTACGAATAGAATGACGTCTTTTGACATCCTGATAATTTTGCTTGGCACGTTCTAGCATCTCAGCTTGAGAATATTCGATAAAGTCAGTTAATGGCAGGTGAGCTTCGGTCATATCTAGTCCTTATTATTTTAGTTCGTGCTTGGAGCTTCACTACTCGCTCTGCTGCTTTCTTTTAAAGTCATTTAATGTGATTTGTAGCGCTTCGATCGCGGTTTGCGTATCGATATTATTTTCTTCAAGTAATTGAATTAAATCGACCGCAAGTTGCACCGATTTTGGTGCATCATTCAATGGTGATTGTGGCTGATTTTCTGTTGTCATCTATGGTGCTTTCCAATACAAGTAGCGGCTAAAACAGTCGATTTAACCAAACGACGGCTAATGAAAACAGCCGTTAGTTAAAGCAAGAATTACAGCATGAGTTACTGCATAAGTTAATGCATAAACTAATTCATAAGTTATAGTGAAAAGTTAGCAATCGCTTTTTGAATACCAATCACATCAGTGCCTTTCTTTAACTCTTTAACGATAGGTTGCTCTGTCCCTGAGATGAATATTTTAAGCTCAGCATCCATATCGAAGGTACCTGCAGTTTCAACAATAAAATGGGTCATCGATTTATAAGCAATTGAATGATAACTCACCTTTTTTCCTGTCATACCCTGCTTATCAATCAAGATTAAACGCTTATCAGTAAAGACAAACATATCGCGGATCAGTTTATAACCCATTTGTACTGATTCATTGTCGGCTAGAATTGGTGACAGCTCTTGCTGTAATTCACCTAAATCCATTTCTGAAGAGTTACCTAAAATTGCATCAAAAAATCCCATCACATTCTCCTTGGTTATGGCCTTTATTCTTAAGATATTAAATGAATAAAAAAGTGGATAAAATAGTGCGGCATCTACACCAAATTAACAAGCAAAAAGCTGTTAAAGTATTCTAACGACACTGTAAACCAGATCACCAAGGCTAATTATGAATGCTGCTATCATTGGCGCAACCGGCTTAATCGGCCATTATTTATTGTTAAATTTATTGGCAGATACCCAATATCAAACCGTGTTGGCCATAGGTAGAAGAGCGCCTGAACTTGCGGCAGAAACAGCAGGAATTGAAAAGCTTATCTTTGTCGAAACTCAGTTACAGCAGCTTACCGAGTTAAGCTTACCTGTCAGTATTGACCACGCCTTTTGCTGTCTGGGCACCACCATCAAACAAGCGGGCAGTCAGGAAAACTTTATCAAGGTTGACCACACCGCCGTCATCGACTTTGCCAAGCTTGCGATTGAGTATCAAAGCCAAACTGGGGTGAAATTATTTGTGGTAACAGCCTTAGATGCCAATGAGAAATCGACTGTGTTTTACAATCGAGTAAAAGGCCAAGTGCAGAAGGAGTTAAGCCTCCTCCCCTTATCCAAACTCTACATATTTCAGCCAAGCTTGTTATTAGGAGAGCGTGCCAGTCAGCGAACCTTAGAAGATATAGGCCAGAAGTTTTTTGCTATTGCCTCAGGGATATTTATCGGCCCTTTAGCCAAGTACAAACCCATTACCGGCAAGCTTGTGGCTGACAATATGCTGGCTGTTGCAGTACAAGATAAAGAGTTAGTAACTGATGCTGATTTAGATAACGACAGTAAGCTTGATAATGTAATAGTTAGGATTATTGATAATAAACAGATGCATCGATTGGTTAATTGAGGTTTGTTTCAAATTTTGTTTCAAATTTTTAAAAATATCTAAATCAAGGTCTAAATAAACGTCTAAATCAAGGTCTAAATCAACGTCGTGGCGCTTCGCCCACACCAGACTAAAAGGGAGTGAACTGCGACTCCCTCTTAGAACACCCCGCAGCTC
>NZ_MCUF01000036.1:0-45630 GCF_002873615.1 Shewanella sp. 10N.286.51.B7 | reverse complement strand
TAATAATATTATTCATGACAATTCCTTTTGTTTTAAATAATATTAAAGGAATTTTTCATCGTAATTACAAGCTACTAAAGTAGTATTCTATGATTTTATTTTTTCACCGAATTATCTAAGATGACAGAGCCAACGCCATCGATACCAAGTGCATCTTCTGGGTTGTAAATTGGACAACTTTTCATAGATAAACAACCGCAACCAATACATCCATTTAGTGAATCTCTTAGCTCAGTAAGGTAATGAATACGTTGAGTGAGTTTATCGTGCCATGCTTGAGATAATTTAGCCCAATCCTCTTTTGTTGGTGTTCGTTCATTGGGTAAAAAGCTCAAGGCTTGTTTTATTTCTTGTAAACTGACGCCCATTTTCTGCGCCGCTTTGATAACTGAGATACGCCTGATCACATCTCGGCGATATCGTCGCTGATTACCTTGATTGCGTAAGCTGCTAATCAATCCTTTAGTCTCGTAAAAGTGCAGACTAGACACCTTTATACCGCAACGTTTTGCAACTTGACCAACGGTTAAATCCGCTTCATTTAACATATGACTCCCATTTCCTTTTTAGTCGCAGCTCGTTCAAATGATTGTCTCAATGAAAAATTAACTACTTTTCTAATAAAAATACTTTACCTCAACTTAGGTTGAGGTTTTATAGTGACTTCATCTTATATAACCGTTCACTAAATTGACAGGCGTTCATTTAATAAACCGCTATCAAGTCAACGAACAGAAATTTGCAGGAGGCAGATATGAGTAAAGCGATGAGTTATTCCACAAGCGTTAATAAGAGTGCAATCAAGGACAACAAGCCATTCAAGATGACAAGTTCTGTAAGCGAGAGAATCAAGCAAAAGCTAATGACTGATGAAGATACTCAGAAAGCGATTGAGGATGTGATAGCGAAAAGCCAACTACTTTTTTGCCAAACGATGAACATCAAATAACGACAGAAAAGCAACGACATAACAAATGACTTGAACATAGTTAGGTATTTATAGAAAACAGCTAGTTAAATCAAAATCAAAAATAAGGAAATATTATGCGCTTAGAGCACTTAAATTTTGTCGTAAACGATTTAGAAACAACACTTAAATTTTATCAAGCGGCATTTCCTCATTGGAAAGTCAGAGGTGGTGGAGAAGGGGAATGGCATGGGGTGCAGCGAAAATGGATTCATTTTGGCGATGACTATAACTACCTTTCTTTCAATGATAATGGCAAAGGAAAAATCCGCCCAGTTGAAGGCTATGATTTAGGACTTGCTCATTTCGCCTATGTGGTGACAGATTTAGCAAGCTTAAATCAAAGGCTGATTGCAGCAGGTTTTGAAATAGCGATTATTGGCGGCAAAGACGCGAACTACAACAGCGTGTATTACATCGATCCTAATGACCACGAAGTAGAATTTGTTGAGTATTTAACGGATATCCCGAGTGAGCGTAATTGCTATTTATAGATCACGGTCTAATTGGAATAAATACTATGAGATTAAATCAAATCACGATCCCTGTTAATGATATGGCTAAAGCTTGTGAGTTTTACCTAACCTTGGGGTTTACACAAATTGTAAGTACTGCAGCCGATGGTAATCATTATGCACGATTTGCTTGTCCTGAAGGTGAGGCGACATTCTCTTTGTCTTTTTTGGGTGGAGAGTCTTTGCAAGGATCTGATTCTATACAGAAGAGAGAAAATAGCAGCGTGATCTACTTTGAGCACCAAGATTTAGATGTGTGGGTTGAAGCGTTAATACAACAGGGAATTATATTTGAACAGTTACCTGTTGATGAGTCTTATCTTTGGTGTGAAGCGGTGTTATTTGATCCGTCAGGGAATAAAATCAAACTGTATTGGGCGGGAGAAAACCGCTTAAATCCGCCATGGCGAGTGAATATAAAGCAGTGAACTTGTGCTAAGCGAAATAAAATATAATAGAAAACTAAATCTAACTCTAAATCTAAATCTAAAACAAAAAGCCTGCATCATTAATTTGAAATGCAGGCTTTAGAATTTAGATTACTGTTTCCATGGGTTCACACTGCCACTACCATTTGGGACTGATGCAGGTTTTGACTCAGATGAACCTTGTGAACGGCGATCATCAGAAGTGCGCTGTGTACTTTTAGCGCCATAAGGTGAACTCGCGGCTTCTTCTTGGTTGAATTTTTTAGCTTTATTTTTGTTGTAGTGGTTATTCTTTGGTTTGTCAGATTTACCACGTGACATCTTAGGCTTATCTTGATCTGTTTTAGGCTTTGGCGCTTTTGGATTTTTAGGCACAAAATCTAAAATGGAAATAGGCACTTCTTTTCTTGGTGCAAAACCTTCAACCTCTTTGCGTTCAATAATATGGCCTAAACGACGCTCAATTGCGCACAGGTTTTTAAAGTCATCTTTTGACACCAATGAGACAGCAGTACCTTGTGCGCCAGCACGGCCTGTACGACCAATACGATGAACATAATCGTCAGCAGGAAATGGTAAGTCATAGTTAATGACTATTGGTAAGTCATCAATATCAATACCACGAGCAGCGACACCAGTAGCAATTAAGTAAGTGATTTTACCTGCTTTAAAGTCTGCTAAAATCTGCTCGCGTATCGGCTGACTTCGACCACTATGGAAAGACTCTGCTATGATGCCTCGTTTCTCTAATTGGGTAACAAGTTTCGCTGCACCATGCTTGGTTTCAATAAAGATTAGCGCTTGTTTCCAATCATTTTCTTGGATTAAATGACTTAATAAAGCGGATTTTTTATCTTTATCAACGGTGACTAACCATTGATCAATTTTAGGCTTAGCGTCGGCATCCGTTTCAACAGAAATCTGCATCGGCGTTTTCATTGCCGTTTTTGCTAATGCGCGAACTTGATTTGATAAAGTGGCTGAAAACAACATGTTCTGACGTTCGTCAGGTAACAACTCAATAATGCGATTAATGTCTTCAATAAAGCCCATATCGAGCATGCGATCGGCTTCATCGAGCACTAACACTTCTAGCTCGTCAAAGTGGACTGCACGTTGGGTGTACAAATCTAGCAAACGGCCTGGTGTGGCAACGAGTATATCAATGCCTTCAATGAGGCGCTGTTTCTGTTGTTTACTGTCAACGCCGCCGTACATCACCATTGAATTGATGGTTAAATGCTTACTGTATTGCTGAATATTTTGCTCTACTTGTACTACTAGTTCGCGAGTTGGAGCAAGTACCAGCGCTTTAACTCGTTTACCACGTACTTTACGAGGCTCTTTGAAACGTTCAAGTATTGGCAAGACAAAGCTAGCTGTTTTACCGGTACCTGTTTGCGCTGCAGCAATGATATTTTTACCCGACAAGGCCACTGGAATTGCTTTTTGTTGAATTGGAGTCGGCGCGCTGTAGCCTAACTCATTAAGAGCAAGTGTGATGGGTTCGCTTAATCCAAGCTTGGAAAATGGCATGTGTTATCTCAGGTAAAATGTCAGTAGTGTCTGCAATGTTAGTTGATAACATTGCGACTTTGAAAAGCAGAGTATTATAGCAGAGTGGATAAAGTATAGGATAGCTGAGTTTGTGGCTAAGGATTAAAAAGGGAGCAAATGCTCCCTTTACGGATCATGATTTAACACTATTAAAGCGATACACTGTAAATGTTAATTTTTACAAGGTTTATGCTTTCATGGCCTTATCACCACGCGCAAGACCTACAACACCCGAACGTGATACCTCAATCACTTTAGTGACCTCAGCTAATGCACTGATAAATGCATCGATTTTATCGCTAGTGCCCGCCATTTGAATTGTATAAAGGCTTGAAGTGACATCGACAATTTGGCCACGGAAAATATCAGCAGTGCGCTTTACTTCTTCCCGTAGTTCGCCTTGAGCTTTAACTTTAACTAATGCCAACTCACGTTCAATGTGTGCATTCTCAGTGATATTGGACACTTTTAATATATCTATGAGCTTGTGCAGTTGTTTTTCGATTTGCTCATGAACATTGGCTTCAGCATTAACGGTAATATTTAGACGCGATAATGTGGTGTCCTCTGTTGGCGCTACGGTTAAACTTTCAATGTTATAACCGCGTTGAGAGAATAAACCTACAACACGAGATAACGCGCCCGGTTGGTTTTCAAGTAATACAGAAATAATACGACGCATTAGCTTCTCTCCGTTTTGCTTAACCACATATCTTTCATTGACTCACCACGAATAAGCATTGGGTAAACGTGCTCAGTTTCATCAACACTGATATCAACAAAGACTAATTTGTCTTTCATTGCTAATGCTTCTGCAAGCTTAGACTCAAGTTCATTAGGATCGCTAATCGTCATGCCAACATGGCCATAGGCTTCTGCAATCTTGGCAAAGTTCGGTACTGAGTCCATATAAGAATGAGAGTGACGACCTGAATAAATCATGTCTTGCCACTGCTTTACCATACCTAAGAATCGGTTATTCAAGTTGATGATTTTCACTGGGGTATCATATTGCAGTGCCGTTGATAGCTCTTGAATGTTCATTTGAATTGAACCATCACCAGTAACACAAACAACGGTTTCATCTGGCATTGCCATTTTAACACCCATGGCTGCAGGTAAACCAAAGCCCATGGTGCCTAAGCCACCAGAGTTTATCCAGCGACGTGGTTTATCAAATGGATAATACAGTGCAGCAAACATTTGGTGCTGGCCAACATCAGATGTGACGTAGGCATCACCGTCGGTCAATTTATGCAGTACTTCGATCACTTGCTGCGGCTTAATACGATCGGTGGTTTTATCGTATGCCAAGCTATCACGTTCACGCCATTGATTGATATCAGTCCACCATGCATCGAGTGCTTCGCTGTCATTGGTTTTTTGAGTCTCATCAAGTAGCTTGAGCATGCTGTCTAAAATGTTTTCAGCAGAGCCAACAATTGGGATATCTACTCTGACTGTTTTTGATATCGAAGACGGATCAATATCAATATGTAAGATGGTTGCGTTAGGGCAGTACTTCTCGACATTATTCGTTGTCCGGTCATCAAAACGCACACCGATACCAAAAATAAGGTCACTGTTATGCATTGCCATGTTGGCTTCATAACGGCCGTGCATGCCAAGCATACCTAAGAATTGCGGATGACTGCCTGGGAAAGCACCTAAACCCATTAATGTGTTAATCACAGGAATATTTAAACGTTCTGCCAGTTGCAGGATTTGCTGGTCGCACTCAGAGATAATCGCGCCACCACCTACATATAACACAGGTTTTTTAGCCGCTAATAATGCATGTAAACCACGACGGATTTGGCCCTTATGGCCTGATGTCGTTGGATTGTAAGAACGCATGTTGACTGATTCTGGGTAAACGTAGTCGTGAAGAAGCTCAGGGTTTAAGCAGTCTTTTGGTAAATCGACAACCACAGGTCCAGGGCGGCCAGTTGCAGCAATAAAGAAGGCTTTTTTGATAATTTCAGGGATTTCACGGGGATCTTTCACTAAAAAGCTGTGTTTTACAATCGGTCGAGAAATACCAATCATGTCACATTCTTGGAATGCATCATTACCAATAAGGTTACTGGGTACTTGGCCTGACAAGACCACCATTGGGATAGAGTCCATGTATGCAGTAGCAATACCTGTAATCGCATTGGTTGCTCCAGGACCTGAAGTGACTAGTACTACGCCAACATCACCAGTTGCGCGCGCATAGCCATCAGCCATGTGGACAGCAGCTTGTTCATGTCTTACAAGGATATGTTCTACACCTGCAATTTTATGAAGAGCATCGTAGATATCAAGAACTGAGCCACCAGGGTAGCCGAATATGTGTTTTACGCCTTCGTCTATTAACGAGCGCACTATCATGCTTGCGCCGGATAATTTTTCCATTGCTAAATCCTCTTAAGTTACCGTTGTGGGTAAACAGTATCTTGTTACAACGACGGTAATCGTTCTAAAAGTAGGTTCGAATGGTAATTCGAACTCGTTTATCTTTGCAGTCGATAACCGCCTTAGATAATTGTCTTGTTTTCATATGATATTGAGATAACACCAATTGAAACAAGATGATTTCATCATAATTAATTTTGAACTTGATACAAGAGTGATTTTGAAATTAACTAAGAAACTTGAGTGTATTTCATGAATATTGATTAATAATGACTAATAAGTCAGAAAAACACATTAAATTAAGTGTTATTTGCAGTTTATTGAATATAACTTTTGTTATAGAGCGTACACATAGAACATTTTAGGACGCACATATTGGCTAAAATAGCTGGAACAGGAATTGATCAATTTAATAATGAAAATGGGATAGTGGCATTATTGAATAGAGTGATACATAGCATCACTCTTATTCATAAAATTCTAATGTGCTGGTTGAGTTCGCTGAAATAGCAAACAGACCATGACTAACATAACTGAAATCAGCATCATTGCAGAAAAAGGCACTGCAGTACCTGTGTAAAACACTGCTAGTAAAGGTCCTGCAAGAGAGCCAAACCCAAAGCGCAATGTACCAATCACGGCAGTCGCAGTTCCAGTTTCCTTTTTAAATTTCATCAATACAATCGCATCAGCATTGACTGACATAATCCCTAAACAGCCCATTAATGGAATGAGCATTGCCACTGTGTAATGGTAACTTAGGTCAATAATATTAACGATCAACAACCCAGTGGCTGAAAGCGTTGCAAACACCGTGGCCACAAACAACATTCGGCTAGATCCATAGCGACCGACAATCCTTGAATTGACAATATTAGCGAGCATCAACGCGCCGACATTAGTGCTAAACAAAATCGCGAATAGTGATTTATCTAACCCGAACACTTCCATATATATGAAAGGAGAGGCTGTTAAGTAACAGAAAAAAGCAAACGATGTGAGCACGCCACAAGTGATATTAACCTTGACGCCCTGACGAGTTAACACGGTTTTATAGGACTTAAGAAAAGACTGAGTACTGCGACTGTCTTTTGCCTTATCGCTTGGCATCTTAAGTTTAAACAACACCAGCATTAACAATACAATCGCGTAGCAGCTTTGGCTTATAAAGATCAGCGGCCATTCACCAAACTCTAAAATTAAACTGCCAAGTGTTGGCGCTAATAAAGGGGCAAGCATCATGATTAAACTGACATAAGACATGCCTTTAGCCGTGTTATCACCATAAACCTCTTTGATATAACCAGGAACAACCACAGTTGCAGCGGCGCCAATAAACGCTTGAATAAACCTCAAGGCTAAAAATGTTTCAATGCTGCTACTAAAAGAGATAAATAAACTAATTAGCGTAAAACCACTGAGGCCGAAAATGACCAAAGGCCTACGACCAAAACGATCCGCAACTGGGCCGAATGTCAGCATGCCAAGCGCATACCCAGCTAAATAAATACTTAAAGACTGTTGTACGGTGGTGACGTGGGCATCATAGCTTATTGCAATAGCTGACATCGCCGGTAAATACATATCAATAGCTAATGGCGTGATAGCAACAATGGCCGCAAGCATTGGAATTAACATGGCAAGATGCGGAGAGTTTTGTGCAGTACTATTTGAATGAGTGTTTGAAGACGGGCTCACACATACCTCAGTAATAAAAAAGAGTGAAGGCAAAAGAAGAGGAACGAAGAAAATTCCATAGAGGATTTTAACATGATTAGTGTTTGCTAATGGGAATTATTTAATAAGAACTTGTATCAAAATCTTTACTGGATCAACTAAATAGGATGTAACAATAGCTTAACAAGAGTGTCGCGTGATTGTCATTGAACTTGGGTAGCTTACCTGAAATTTTAATAACAAGTACGTAACAGGAAAGTGATGATGAAAACCAATATTTTACCCATAGCCGCTATTGTTTCTATGATGCTATTAACTGGCTGCGATGGTGACGACGGCTCTGATGGCAGCAAAGGTAGTGATGGTACTAATGGACTAATTTCGTTACTCACGACAAGTTCGTTAGCTTCTGGTCATGCTATTTGTCCTTTTGGTGGAAAGCAAATCGATACCGGCATTGATACCAATGGAAATGGCATTTTAGACAGTGACGAAATCATTACTGCCCAAACTCAGATTATCTGTGATGCTCAGCAAGGCGCTTTATCTTTAGGGCTTATAGGTCGTTACGAGTCTGGTGTGTTTGGGAAAAGTGCTGCTGAAATTGTTGATTATCACGTAGCAAGTCATCTAGCGTTTGTGGTCAATGCTCAAAGTGGCATGGTCGATGCTATTAGCCTTGAGAGTGTTGAGACTCAAGCTGTTGATGCAGCAGAGGCTTCTACATTAAGTAACTTAGAAAAAGTAAACAGTTTAGATGTTGCTACAGATGCAGAATTAACTGGTCTAGGTAGCGTTAATAGCATCAGTATTTATGGCGACCTTTTAGCTGCTGCCGTTGAAAGAGCTGATGATGTAGGCAATGCGACGCAAGGGAACGGTGTTATCGCCTTCTATCAATTATCTGATGTTGATGCGCCAAGCTTTATTAAAACTGTCAACGTAGGTGCATTACCCGATAACGTGGTGTTTACCCATGACGGTACCAAAGTGATTATAGCCAATGAAGGTGAGCCTAACGATGCTTACACGGTAGATCCCGAAGGCAGCATTTCAATTATCGAAGTGGTTGATAATATTCCTGCCGATACTGCTACCTTGATTACCTTTAACGAGTTTGATGCAGGCAATGCACGCCATGATGAATTAAGCGACCTGATTAAACTTAATGGCCCTGGTGCTTCAGTTTCTGAAGATCTTGAGCCTGAATATATTGCAGTCTCTAAAGATAACCAATATGCCTATGTCAGCCTACAAGAAAACAATGCTATTGCAGTGATTAACTTGGCTGATAATACGGTTGAAGCGATTAATGCACTTGGTCTTAAAGATTACGGAAAAGCGGGTAACGAAATCGATGCCAGTGATAAAGATGATGCTATCAACATCACGGCATACGAAGGTGTTTACGGCATGTATCAGCCAGATACGATAGCAAGTTACCAATGGCGTGATCAGGACTTTATTGTTACAGCCAATGAAGGTGACGCACGTGATTATGACGGTTTTTCAGAAGAAGAGCGGGCTGAAGACTTACTGCTAGACCCAAACCATCCACAAATTTTAACAGCACAAGATAAGACTCAGCTAGGACGTTTAAAAATTACCACTAGCATGGGCGATGATGATGGCGACGGTGATATGGATAAAATCGTCTCATATGGCGCACGTTCTTTTTCGATATGGACCCATGATGGCCAACAAGTTTTTGACAGTGCTAGCCAGTTCGAGCGCATTACAGCGGCGATCTTAGGTGATAACTTCAACAATCATAACGAAGAAAGCAAAGGCGATAGCCGTAGTGATGATAAAGGGCCAGAACCTGAAGCGTTAGCTATTGGAGAAATTGGTGATAAAAAATATGCTTTCATCGGAATAGAGCGCACGGGTGGTTTTATGGTTTACGATATTACTAACCCATTTGATGTTAGCTTTATTGATTATGTGATAAATCGAGATTTTGATATTGATTTTGAAATCGATGGTGATGATATTTCAGGTCAACCTGAGCTTGCTGGTGACTTAGGGCCTGAAGGCATGAAGTTTATCGGTGCTGATATGAATCTGACAGGCAAACCATTGTTAGTTATTGGCAATGAAGTGAGTGGCACGACAAGTGTTTATCAGCTGGATTTTAATCAATAAAAGCACACTGTTGTATTAATACTCAACGGCAGCTCTCGCTGTGCAAAGCCAATACTGAAAAGTATTGGCTTTTTATTTGGTTAGCGAAAGCACCTGATGAATATTCCTGATATGGCTAACTAATACTCAGTGAACAACAGTGGCTAATACAGTTATCGTTTTATTGTATAAAAAGGAGATTTTATTCTGCTTAAGATCATGTATTCTGTATTTATGTGAGCAAGTTAACGACTGGGCGGGAGAGATAATGGCAGAAGTAAACAGTGACGCTTGCTTAATTGGTGAGCATGTCATTTTAGAACCGTTGACACTTGAGCATGTGACTGCGTTAAGTCTAGCTGCAACTGATGGGAGTTTGTGGGAATTGTGGTTTACCACTGTGCCTCACCCAGATGATATGAAGGCTTATGTGGAAAAGGCTTTAGTGCAAGAGAGTCATGGTGAAGCTTTAGCATTTGTGGTCAGAGAAAAGACTTCAGGTGAAGTCATTGGTTGTACTCGTATCTGTAATTGGGATCAACCCAATCGTCGCTTAGAAATTGGTTACACTTGGTATGCCAAAAGAGCACAGCGTACAGCGGTGAATACAGAGACTAAATTACTGATACTCACTTATGCATTTCAAACCTTGGATGTGATGGCCGTAGAGTTTAGAACCCATTGGCATAACCAAGCATCTAGACAAGCCATTATGCGCTTGGGTGCGAAGCAAGATGGTGTACTGAGAAACCATAAATTATTGAAAGACGGCACAGTACGAGACACTGTGGTGTATTCGATCATCGATAGTGAATGGGCCACGGTAAAAAAACATTTAAAACATCGCCTAGATTATTATCAACAGCAAAATGCCAATGCCATTTTGCATACAGAGATAAATTACTAACCATAAAGCTGAGTCAATTTAACGGTTATTGTGGTTTAAGTCGTAATCAGTTAAGTATCAGGAATAAAGGATATTTCATGTTAAACAAAGGATTTCAATTAGCTGCAGCAGTGGTTTTACTTACTGCCGCAAGCAGTAGCTATGCACAAGATAAAGCTGAAGAAGCTTTCAGTAACGAGTTAGTGCAATGCGCTGCGTATTACGAAATCGCATCTGGTGTGATCATGGGGATGGATGCACCACAGATGCAAGCCGTTGGCGGCAGACTTAAAGATTCAGGTCTTGAAGCTGAAAAGATTGCTGGACAATATATGCCTGCCGAGAAAGTAGAAGCGGCAGTTGCGATTGCAAAAGAGCAACAAATTGCCAGCCTTGGCGGCTCAAGTGGTTTAGGACCATTAATGGGTAAGTACAAAGATTTATGTAAGAAAGTGGTACTGGATCCAAAGTCTCGCCTTGAATATTGGGCGATGGTAACCATGTAATTTAGCTGTAGAGTTAATAGATGATGCGCTCAGCATCATCTATTGTTTAACAGATTTCTTAGTCAGTATCTTCAAGATGCTGACTTGTGTTTTAAAGCCTAAATCATATTAAATTTCTACATTGTACTTTTCTGCAATACGTTTCAATCTTCCTGAATCGCGAATTTCATTAAACCACTTTTGCACATGACTTGCCGAAACCACAGAATTCGGTTTGAGCAAGATGCTATGAGAGTAAGCTTGATCCAATCTCTCTGAGATCAGCAATTGCGACCGTGCATCAGGGTGAGTTTGCAAATAGTGCATAAGGTATGAATGGGTGACAGGGGCAATATCGGCGCGACCTTTGAGAACACTTTCTATTGATGCTTTATTGGTATTAACAAACTGAATATCAAAATTGAGTGCTAACTCTTGGCTGTCGGTATTCCAGTCTGCAAATTGATAATGATAGCCACTCACAAGACTTAATGATTTATCTTTAAAAGATGAAAAATATTCTTGGTTTTTGTCATTATCTCTAAGGGTGATAAACACTTCACCGTCGACAATATCAAGTGGGATAAAGGTGGTGTCAAAGTTTTGCCAACCCCAAATAGGGCTTTCAAAAATCATCATATCGAAACGACCAATGTCATATGCTTGGTAGCGATTTTCAATGCTGGTATTAACAAATTGGAAGTCGACTTCTGATTGAAGTTCATTGAACGCTGCGATTAAATCAATGGTAAACCCTTGAAACATGCCGGCCTCAGAGATATTCACATAAGGGGCAAACAAGTAACCGCCCACGTTAACGACAGGTTTAGCCTGAACAGGGTTTATTAGTATTATAAGTGCTGCAATGGCAGATAAAATCTTGTTCATATTCTCAAAGGTATATACGCCTGATGTAAAAATGACACCAGACAAAAAAATGACTTATCTCACAAATGTAACACTTTTGTTTTACGAATAAAATACCCACAAGCTCTATAGGGACACCTAAAATTTGTATAATTTAATGGCAAATTTATCAATAATAAAAAGAGAAAATTAACTTAAGAATGAGTATTGCGAATGAAAGCAAAAAGCGAGGTGATAAAGGTTAATAACAACAAGCGCTTATATGCCACATATCGTAAAGGGTGGGTGTTATGGCATAAAGTGAAATATATAATGCCATCAATTTTTATCCTAGTTTAAGTAAACTAAATTGATGATAAAAAATGATGACATTTACACTTTAAGGTGGAAGAACACTCAAAAGTCGCTTATTTCTGCAGCCATTTCCCGGATGAATTTTGAATGAAATGATTTTTATCCGCCGCCGCAATCGCTTTTTTAGCCGCTCTATTGGCAACATCAGTGGTTGAGAGCTTATTTTTTTTAGCTATTTTTTGATAATGTTGTTTACGTTTTGCGTTAACGTCTAACATTAACTGTTTTGCAGCTTTATCATTGACGACTAGGCCTAAATAGCCATTGGTTTGCTCACCAACTAAGCCTTGGCTTTTTGCTTGCTGTAGGGTTAACGCATAAGCATTTGCTGACAATAAAAGCCCTGTTAATAAGGCTATGATGGGTAACTTCATAATGTGATTTCCTTATTAATTAAAATAGCTCGTCATCTTCTAAAAGTATGTCGAGCTCTTTATCAATTCTAATAATGATTTCATGCTCGATTTTGACATTGAGATTTATCTCAATGGGCTTGTCGGGAGGGGCTATTTTGACTGTTGGCGAGCAAGCGCTCATTAACAGACTGCTCGCGCATAAAAGCCAAAGTGTATTAATCGAATGCGTTTTCACTGAGTTGTCCTTTTACTTCACGGATCGTTCGATATCATTTTGCAGTTGGTTGCCAATCTGCGTACTTTTATATAATTGAAATAAGTTCTCTTCATGAGAGTAGTTTAAATGTATTGGCCTTTCAATATCTTGGCTTTGACCTTTCACTTGCACTTTGAGTGAAGCATCCCCATTTTCTGACATGTCAAAACTGCTACTTAGCTGGCTGTACTCTAAATGTTCTAGTGTTTGTACAACAAAATCTAAGTGTGGTTGAGTTGTTCTAATTTGCTCAAGGGCCGGGTTATTTGACACTTGAATTAAGCCTCCTGGTTTCCTTGCTGCCAAGTGTCCACCTGCAATAGTGACTTTACCATCGACTAAGCTTGCTGGTAAAACACCGTCAAAAATACCATTGGCGTAGACACCAACCTGGGGCTGTGCAGCGAGTAACGCTTCTAAGCTAATGCCATTTAAGACAAAGTAACCTTCAGATTTATCGTGTAATTTTAGATAAAACTCAGGCACTAAAAACTCTCCATCTAATAAGTCGCCACTGGCTGTTAAATTAACATCAGTATCGTTAAGCCCGCTAATTTCCTGTAACCAATTTTTGGCGGGTATTTCATCATTTTTCCCTAGTGAAACATTGGTTTTTAGTTGAATATTTTCAAGATTAATACCGACGTAAGCATCAGCAATATTGAGTTCTGCTTGTTGGCACAACAGACGACTTTGGCTGTAGGTCGTAGGTTGAATTGGTGTGCTATGAACTTGCTGCCAATTGAATTGACAATTAGCCGTTAAATTCGCGTTGTTAAAATAGTTTTCGTTATATTGTGCATCAAGCTGCGAGACTTGCTGTTCAAATTTCATTTCAAACAAAGACACGCCTTGGCTTTCATTAAGTGCAAAACCAGCCTTAAGCTTGTTATAGCCTGAAATGGATAAGTTTTCGGGGAGCATTTGAGTTTGCTCTAAGGTATTAACAACCGATGCTAACTCGGTATCGACCAGCCATTGACCTGCTAAAGAAACTGGCATGTTTTGCTGTGGTAACCGCAGCAAGTGATAGCTGGATAAAATTAGTTCATCGAGCTGCCATTGTTCTGAACCTGTTAACAGCTGATGCTGCAGGTTTAAGTGTTGGCTAAGCGATATATCATCAAGTCGCAGTACTTTGTAACGGCGTAACTTTGTTTTGCTTGGAATGAGCTTATCAATTTGAACATCTTGTAACGACCAATTAAGTTGGGTTTGATTTGATTGGGCGAGTAATGTTTCAAGGGTAGACATTTTTGAAGTAGCGCTACCATGGCGATGGTCAGTTTCTTTGATGTTCGAAGAACCCAATAACAAAGCGATATTTTGCGTTGCGTTGATCTCAAATTGGCCTAACTCAACTTCAAAAGTCTCGTTTAGCAGTTGTTTGATGTCATTTGTTTTAAATGAAAAGCGGTCAAAGCCCAATGCAAAATTGCCAATATTGAGTGTAGATTTTCTAGTAGCTTGGTTTATATCTGTGCTTTGGTTTATATCAGTACTGGTCTCAATAGGCGCTTGAATGTGTTCAATACTTGAAGGTTGCGTAAGCTGCCAATGCAGGCTTTCAAAAGACAATGTCTTTTGTGGCATATAAACATTGAGCTTTTCTGTGTGAATTCCTGACTGAGGCAATAGGGTGACTTTTATTGATTGATTATCAGCTCTGGCGTTTGCAGTAAATTTTATTCTGCTTCCATCAAGTGTAATACGTTTGTCAGAACCGCTAGATTTAGTAGACGTTAATGCTAAGCCTTCACTCAATTCGATTAGTTCAATAGGGTGATGCTGATTCAGACTGAAATCTAGTCTTGAGTTCAGTGTCATTCTATTAAGGGTGGATGAGTTATCGTTTGATGCTGAAGAATTCGCAATTGAGAGGCTGTCCACAGTGAAATCATTGATATCTAATGCTGTTGTGAGAGTGTCATGCTTCACAAGTAAGCTGGCATTTGTTGGCAAAACGTTGATTAAAGATGTGTCATCCAGTGGCATTTCAATGGTTAACGGTTTCTTTAAAGATATAGACCAATCAACAGGTTTGGTCATTTTACTTAGCATTTGGTTAGCGAGAGCTGTGAACGGGGTATCAACGAATTCTGTGCGACTCAACAATGCATTGATATCGGCTAATTGCAGTTGAGTCGTGCGTTGCTGCCAAGTTAAAGGTTGCAGTTCAAAGGTCGTCATAGCGGGCGCTGTATCTGACATTGGCAGATAGTTTATCGAAAAATCGATAGGCGAATCTGAGCTGAATTTAATCCCTGAAAGTAATCGACTGCTAATGAGGGGAAGTGCGTCGCCATTTGATGCTGTTACAGGAATAATCTGATGCTGACTGCCGATTGAACCGTGAATCAAATCAAGTTGTGTATCACTCTGCCAAATGCCGTTAACATCAATTGCTAATGCATCAATACTAGTGACGAAGTCATCTAATCCAGTTACAAAATCTGATTGCGAAACGGCTGAGTGATTGCATAAAGCCTCATCAGATGCCATGAGTGTTAACGCACGATTAAACTCAGTCATACTACTAAGTAAGGTATTAAAGTCAGTTTGATGGCTAAGCGTCCACTGTGTTTGAGCGAGTGCCAGTTCAAACGCCAATACTTGCTGTTCCATCAAATTGACTGTTCCAGACAGTACTTGATGTGTATCCGTTTTCTGCGGTGCATCGGTAGATTTTTTGGCAGATTCCACATGGGTTAACTGCAATTTACTCGTTCGTAGAACTGGGGAAGGAACCTTTTTTTGTAGCGACTTAGGTAAATATACGCTGATATTGTCGAGTGTTATTTGTGGAATTTGGTTAATGCTCAGACCTATATTATCCGAGTTTTCACCTTGTTCTTGTCGTTTAAAAAAACTGTCCCCTAATGTGACTTGAATATCACGAATGTGCAGCGCATTGATATCTTCAACAGCTAAGGACATATTTTTGAGGGTATGGTAACCATCTTTTAGATCTAACTTGATATCACGAAACTCAATAAAGCTATCTTGATAACGTAATTGCAGCCATGGGAAATATAAGTGATTAAGATCGGTGAGCTTAAATTGGGTTAATTCAGTCAGTTTAACGTCAACATCAATCACTTCGATATTATAGGGCTCAGTTAATGAGTTGATTAAATTTAGTGCAATGGGCCTGAAGTTTTGTTGAAGCAGGACTAAACCTAATGCGATTATAAAAAAGCACAATAAAAATAATCGCTTAACAGTAAAAATTCGAACTGCCATTAGGGTAATGAGTCTTTTAAGGTTTTGATATATTTGAATCAGGAAAGGATAGCATAGCTTAGGTGTAATGGCTCAGTTGTCATTTAGTTAACAATCAAACAATCAAACAATCATTCAAATCATTCAAATCATTCAAATCATTCAAATCATTCAATCAACTTATCAATCATTCAATAATGCCTAAACTAACGAACGTACATTGAGTTTATTAATTCAATGTACGTTCAGTTTACTAACTGAGCTTACAGATTTAGTTTCGTTAAGCTTAGGCAATAATCTTAGAATGTTATTGTAAGCCTGCTTTATACCCAGCGGATGTGTGTCGTGAGTGTGTGGCTTTCACCTGGTGCTAATGACACTTCGTCTTCAAGCACATTGGCTGTTTCATGACATACCATTGTGAGGTAGTCGTTATTGTTAAAGCGGGAGAGTCGCTCGGATTTATCTATCCAAGGGTTCCAAAGCACAGCTGATTGACTGTTTTCACGACTGACTTCAATAGTGCCATTTGGAGTATGGAGCAACTGAGTACTCGCTAAATCGGTATAGACTCTATCCGTTTCACGAGTAAAGCTAACTTCATCTGAATCTTGGCTATATGGTCCTTTACCAAATTCGATGTATTTCGCGCCGCTAAAACCTGTAGCAGTTAATTGATGGATATCTTCAATGGGGAAGTAAGTATGTAAAGCTTGAGTTAGGTTTACAGGGTAATCGGCATTATTTTTATTAACGATACTCACTGACAGTGTTTCACCTAGAGTGAATAACACACTGACTTCAGTATCATGGGGCCAGAACTGTTTGTTGGCTTCGGTAATTTTAAGAGTGAAAGTCAAATCAACCAGTTGATCACGCATTTTGACTGATGCTAAAGACCAAATGCTGGTTCTAGCAAAACCATGCTGTGGAAACCCTTCGGTTGGACTGGCTCCGAACCAAGGCCAACATACTGGAATGCCTCCGCGGATCCCATTACCCGGTTGATAGTCATCAGCATTTGATACCCAGAGTAATGGTGCTTTATCTTTGGGTTGGAAATAATCTATTTGAGCGCCTTGAAGAAAAATACTTGCTTGGCACAAGTCAGTATTAACTTCGACATAATCTAAACCGTTTGGGTGTTTTTTAGTGGTAACCGAACCCATAATGCGTTTTCCTTATGTGTGATAACAGAAAAATATATTCGCTATTAGCTTACAAATTTTTCATCAATATTTTAAGAGGTTAACTCTTTGTTAATACGGTTTTAGTGTTTGAAAAACGACATAAACAAGGGTTATTTATGTCGACCAAAGTGCAGTAAACGGTTATTGGCTGGCATTTCAACGTCATTGATTAAAGTAAAGGATTGTTGTGCAGCCAAAGCGGTTATCCATTCAATGTCTCTGATCCCGCTCTGAGGGTTATTTTGTTTTAACCATTCATCAAATGACGCATTACTTTCACTACTATATTGGCCTTGATAATTAAAAGGTCCATAAATCACTAGCTGTGCTTTAGGTAAAAGAGCGTTGCCGACACCTTGGAAGAAGGCTTCAACCATAGATTTACTCATGATGTGTAAGGTATTGGCACTAAATACACCATCGAGTTGGGCAGAGATCATTTTTACAGGCCAATCAAGCATGACATCTAAACCAAAGGCTGGTAATAAATTATGAGTTCCGACTAATTCGATGCGGGCATTTAAATGAGTTAAGTAGCTGTTTTGATCACTCGCTTGCCAAGTTAATTGTGGCAGGTTGGCTGCAAAGTGCACACTATGTTGGCCTGTACCACTGCCAATTTCTAATACTTGTTGGTTGTGTTGAAAAATGCGTTGTAGCTCAACAAGTATCGGCCCTTTGTTATTCTCACAGGCTTGTGAAAAGGGTAACTGAGAAACATGGTTTAAGATAAGTCTACCTTTTCCATTTCAAGTTGCTGTAGTGCGATAACGGCTTGGGTGCGGTTTCTTACGCCTAGTTTACGAAATATGGCCGTCGCATGGGCTTTAATTGTCGCTTCGGACACACCAAAGTCATAGGCGATTTGCTTGTTAAGTAAACCTTCAGCAAACATCTGTAATACACGATACTGTTGTGGCGTTAAGTCTGATAATTTGTTGGCCATCTGACTTGTAGGATCATCATCGACTTCAAGGATTTCTGTCCCTTCTGGTAACCAGATGTCACCATAAAGCACAGCATCGAGCGCTTGTTTTAAGGTGTCCATAGAGGCTGACTTAGGAATGAAACCAGAACTACCGTAATGAATCGCACGGCTAATAGTCTGAATATCTTCATGGGCAGAAATAACCACCACTGGAATATCTGGGTAATGGCCTCGTAGGTGAATCAAAGTCGAGTAACCGTGAGAACCCGGCATTTGAAGATCGAGAAGAATCAAATCAAGATCTGTGGCTTTATCATCAAGAATAGTTTGCAGCGCTTCAGCACTGTCAGCTTCAAACCAATTCGTACCTTGAAAAGCATTATTCAATGCTTGTCTTAGAGCATTACGAAATAAGGGATGGTCATCAGCAATAATTATATTTAAATTTTGTAGCTTCATGGCTTTTTAGTTGTCTTGGTTGCACGTGAAGGTAATTTTAATGTAACAGATAACTTGGTTATCGATCCACGCTAAAGTGCAAGAGTATAACGAAAACAGTTAAATAATATTATGGCTTAGACTTTTGTCTAATAATAAACTTTGAGGTGAAAGTATTGTTCGCTAGAGCAGAAAATACAGGAGTCATGATATGACTCCTGTTGTTTAACGATAAATCTAATTAATGGCAAGTGTAGAAGTATGTTTATAGACTTAAGATTTAATTTCAATATTGTCGTTCAACAGCTCGATGATATCGATGTTGATTCAGTTCAAAGCGATTAAAGTTGTTTGTTGTATTCGACTCTGTATTCACCTTTACCAAAACGGGTATTTTCATCCCAGTTGGCAAATAGACGTAGGTTTTGTGTCGGAGTAAATTGATAGCTTACCGCAAACTCATGGGTTAATACGCTATCATCGCCTGAAAAACCACTCGATTTAAAGGCTTCAGAACCTGAAATTGCACCCAAGTACATTGGGTTATAGTTCAGCCATATTTTGTCGTTAATTTCAATTTTAGAATACATACCAACAACATAAAAACTGCCATGCATGTCGTAACGGTCGGTAACTCCAGAACCAGTACTACCATCAAATGGCTCACCAACAGCAATACCAGCACCCGCTAATGGGTAGAGGTTAACTGGCCCCATTTTTGGTAAAGCTTGAATAAAGCTATAAGATGCGCTGCCTTGGTTAGAAGCGAAATCCCATTGAGCATCAAATTGAGAACCACGGCCATTAGTCAGATCAACACCAAAGTTTCTAAAACGCATAGAGTTAATGGAGTTAGTATCTGATGAACCATTCCAACCGGTTAATTCGCCAGCAAACCCTTTCCTTCAATGATATTCATGCCCATAGTTTCTGGGTTGTTTGTATCATAGGTTTGACCAAGTTTTAAATTAAGTCCAGCATCAGTAATGCCACCGCCAACTTGGGTGTATACCGCTAATGGATCTGACATATCTTGTACTTCTTTCTCGATGACTTCTTCGGCATAAGCACTTGAAGTCATAATACTAATGCTGAGTCCAATGAGTAACTTGTTCATTAATGGCGCCTATTCTAGTAAATAATTTAATTATTCCTATGATATAGGCCGCCATAGTTGAACTGAATTGAGCAAAGGTTATTTCGTGTATAACCCTTGGTTCATTATGCTTATTTGCTAATGAAAATTGATATGGTCAGTTAGAGGAGTTCTTTAGCCATGTCTGCTGACTGCCAAACTGGAATAGGGTTTCTGTCTTCATCGACGGCGACAAAAGTAAATACGCCTCGAATCGCATGCTCTCGTAAATCTTGGTACATATCCTCAACGAATATATTCACTTCAACTTTTAATGAAGTATTACCCACATGAATCACTCGCGCGACCAATTCAGCTAAACTGCCAGCGGGAATGGCTTTTTTAAAATCTATTCGATCTGAACTGACCGTCACTAACGCTTTTCGGCAAAAGCGTGTCGCGGCAATAAATGCGGTCTCATCCATCCATGCTAATGCATCACCACCAAATAACGTGTTGTGATGATTGGTATTTGATGGAAATATCGCTTTGATGACCTTTGCTTCAGATTGCTCAATTCGAGCAGTGATATCTTCTGGAAATGATGGGTTATCTTGTGGTGATACGTTACTTGTAAAGGGCATTCAACTACCTAATTTTATTTTTAGTACTTCTAGTTGGATGGCGAATTATACGGATAACGTCACAAAATAGGTAGTGAAACTCAACACGCCCTAGTCATCACTTAAGGTTAAGTGGGTAAACTTTGCATTTTCAGTAAGTACCCTGATGTGTTTTATATTGTGGATTTCGACTGTGACAGGCTGTTGATTCTTGCTTAATTGGCCTTTAATGACCTCTACTTTTTCAATTGATTTACAGGCCGAATCGGACTTTTCCCCGCTAAATCCAGTATCAAAAAACACCCCTTCGATAATAGCGTTATCTTTCATGGTCAACTCTACGCGATATCGGTAAAGGCAGATTATTTCGATGTAATCGTGTAAGTCACATTTAAGCATAAACACTCCGAAAGAATTGTCTGGTCGTTGAATTTCAGTAAAGCTAAATTTAGATGAATATTTAGATTAATATCAGGGGGAGGGAGTGATGAAATTCAATAGTATTAAAATCAACTACGATAAAACCAAGTGCGGCATAATTTTTTAAGCTAGTACCTTAACAACTAGTACCTTAATAAAACTGAGCTGGTTTGTTGTTCCTGGTGATCAATGGTCAGAATGTATAATCGATTAAACTCAGTTGCTTCCACAATTTCATCTCCTGCAATGCCACCTAATAAACTGACCAGTTCAGGAGTGGTATTACTATGGCCAACAATGAGTATCCGCTGGTGGTGATTGGCTTTTATTGCTGTTGCAAAGTCAGACAATTTGCGTGGGTTATAGCTAGTAATCGTTAATGACTGAACTGATGCTGTTGGCTTTGCGGTATCTTGGGTACGATTATAATCTGTGCTGTAAATGGCATCTAAAGGCACTGATTGAAGCAAATTTGATAAGTTTTGCGCGCGTATTTTGCCTTCAGCTGTGAGGAAAGGGTCATTGCCCGATTCTTTTTCAGCATGTCGAACAAGAAATATCGTTTTGGTTTTAACGTCTGTTAGCTGTTCTGAATTAGTTTTTTTTGTATTGGATATCTCGGCTGCAATTAAACCACTGCTAAACATCAAAATAGCTAAAATAGTGATCAGGCCAAATGTCATCAATAGCCCTGTAAAGTATCTTCGGTTTAATTGTTTTCTATAGTGACTGTCCATCTTGTCCTCCTATGGTTAGGGTTAACTTAATCAGCAAGGTAGTATTCAATCGTTGATACCACTCTAACGCGTTTGATATGTGGATTATTCTTATCGCGATTGCTGATGCTAAATTGACCCTGACTTGCGCGTTTAATTTTTCCTAGTTGGCTATCAGAGTCTTTGGCAAATTTGTCGGCCACTAAACGTGCATTGCGGGTCGACTGTTCTATCATTTGCGGTTTAACTTCATTTAAACGTGTGAAAATATATTCAATTTGTGCGTCGTAATTGTTTTGTGAAAAAACGATACCTTTTTTACCTAGTTGGGTTAACTCCGGCATTGCACTTCGTACTTTTTCAATGTCAGTAGAATACACCGTTATGGTCTGCAATGCGGTGTAGCGGTATTCTACTGTTTGGTTACCACCATATTGCTGCGCTAATTTATCCGTAATAGTAGGCGCGGATTGAGTGACTTCATCAGTTGTGATTTCATTACTGACTAGAAATTGATTAATCAATGCTGTCTGACTATCAATTTGCTCATAAAGCGCCTCTAGACCATTGCTAGCAGCAGTAAATTGAATTGGCCAGATAACGACATCAGCTGGGTATTCGTTTTGAGCAAGCCCTTTAACAGTGACACTTCTATCCAATAACTTGTATTCAATAATCGCTTGTTTCAGTAATAATCCCATCACTGATAAACCAACAAGTAATAACACACCTAAAATAGCGGCACTGGATTTGTTTGAATTGTTCAAGAGACGCTCCTTTAATTGAATATTATTTTGAATACTATTTTGAATATTATTGCCGAATTGACGCTCAAATTATTTAAAAATGAATTCAAAATTAACTGGTTTGTAACAAACATTAGCTAAAGACCATAACGGTAAGTTGACGTGCTCGTCAACTTTTGAGTTAAATTGATTGTTTTGCGGACAAGTTGCAAGGAGGAATTGTTTACAAGCGCTAAGGGAGTAGTCAGTATTAAACACTTAAATAAAAAAGGAGGCTTATAGCCTCCTTTAATCGGTAGTTCAAATTAACCAAAGGTATAATCTAATTGGACCGTTGATTCTGCTTTAACAGGTTTACCATCAACAAACTTTGGGGCATAACGCCATTCTTTCAGCACTTTGATACTTTCAGTTTCAAAAGCTTTACCACCTTTAGATTTTAATATTTCTGGATTGATGACAAAACCTTGTTCATCAACGGTAAAGCTTAGCTGTACCATGCCCTCAGTGCGACGTTTGGCTTTAGATTGCGGAAATTTAGGATTTACGCGGTAAATAGGGGTTTGCTGCTGATCTGGGCTCCAAGGCTTCATGCTGCCGATGGCAATGCAATGTTCAGTGGCTTGTTCTGGCTCATCTCGTTGGCTATAAAGTGACACTAGTTTAGCGTGTGAGGCTAACTCATAAGGATGAGAATATTCGAGGCGTTCATATTGATTGATGACTTCTAATAATTCAGCTTCGGCTTTGTCATATTTTTTATCTGCAAAATATACTGCTGCACTGTCGTATCTCGCGTTTACTAATACGGCAGCATCGTTGGGAAGGTTTTCACTGTAAATTTGTTTCGCTTTTAAAATATATCGGCGCACAGAGGGCTTGTCGTATTTAGAATTAATCAATTTGGTAAAACTGGCTGACAAGGTATGTGCATAAAGAATTGGCTTGTCGCTGTCTTGCGCTATGTCACGAGCCTCAGATAACAGAGATTTAGCCAGTTTTATATCTTTAGTTTTGTCTGCATAGGTGAGTAAAGGGTCAATAATTTCAATACTTTCATCGCCATAGTGGGATTTGTACAAATCAAGTGTCAAATCAAAATAGGGTTGCGACTCACTATCTTGCTTATTTTCTGCTAGTGCAATGGCAAGGTTAAAGCTTAAGTTTGCCGTATCTATACTGTCTTTGCCGTATAGTTTTTTACCCAGGTCAAATGCTTGTTGTGCTGATAATACCGTTTGTTGTTTATCGCCAGCAGTCACTGCTTGATTATAGGCTTGGTAAGCTTGGGTGAAATCTTGAGAAGAGGCAAAGGTGTATGTCGAGAAACATAAGCATCCTGTTAATAGGCTGATACAGGCTAATTGAGAGCCAGACTTAATCATAACAAATCCTTTTGATATTTCATTTTGTAGTTTAATTTTCAAAGCTTAATCACATCAGCTTTAGATAACAACATAATTTACTTAGTCATTTATGTGACCATTTATTTTGGCATTCTGTAATTTATTGCAATTTCGAAGAAGTTAACAATAATTATTGATACTGGAACAAGCGTGACAGTTAAACGCGTTGTACTTCAAGGAAGAATTATGTCAGTGGTGGGAAACCTATTCTCTGAGTCAATAACCCTCAATGATTCGTTATCTTATTGGCGAAGAATTATATTCAATCGAATATTTGGTTTATTAGCTATTATTTGCATCCCCGTATACTTCACAAGTGTGTACTTGTGTATTCAATCTGATCTTTTATTAATGGCGGTTTTTGACACCATAGTGTATGCCATTTTACTGTTTATTATTTGGGATAATAAACTCAGTGACAGAAGACGATTTTTAATTGGTTGCGGTTTATCTTACTGTATAGGTGTAGGTTTTTTAATCGCTATTGGCCCAAGCGGAGCTGGCTTCTTTTGGCTGTTTATGTTCCCGCCGTTGACCTGTATTTTACTTGGTAGTCAGGCCAGTAAGTTTGCCCAAATATTTAATTTTATTTCTCTGATACTTTTGGGTGCGGCATTTTATCTTGATTGGCATATATGGCCAGATATTGAAGGTTACAGCGTGGTTATTTGGTTGGTAGTGGTGATTAATTTTGTTGCTACCAATGCGATTGTGGCAATGTCTACGGCGTTTTTACTGGATAAATTATCTAACTCTTTAGAAAGTACATTAACGTCAAGAAGAGCGACAGTGATTGGCTTAGCTAAGTTGGCAGAATACCGAGACAATGAAACAGGTGCGCATTTATTGAGAATGCAGCAATATGCTTCTATGTTGGCGAAACAAAGATACAGTGAGCGTGATGCCCCTGACGAGTTAACGCTCTCATTTATTGAGGAAATAACCCTATCATCGGTACTTCATGATATTGGTAAAGTCGGCATTGCGGATGCTATTTTACTTAAACCTGGAAGATTAACACCTGAAGAGTTCGAACAAATTAAAGCGCACCCTGTAATAGGCTCGTCTGTTCTTGAAAGTATTACTCGCTACGCGCCAGATTGTAATTTTATCAAGATGGGCAGTGATATAGCTGGAGGACATCATGAAAAATGGGATGGTAGTGGTTACCCCAAAGGGCTTGCAGGCGATGATATTCCGCTGTCTGCTCGTATTGTGGCGCTAGTTGACGTGTATGATGCGTTAACGTCCCCAAGATGCTATAAAAAACCGTTTAGTCATCAAGATGCTGTTGGGTTAATTCTTGAAGGAAAAGGGAAGCATTTTGATCCGAAGTTGGTTGAGAGCTTTATGACAATTAATCATTTATTTAAAAAATTATCACTCATCTCAATTGAAGAAGAACAGTCATCTGCTCTTTTGGTTTGAATGAATGGTAGGTCATGGTTAACGAGTAATACAAAAAGAAAAGCCAATCATCACTGATTGGCTTTTCTGACATTACGTAATAGTAAAATTACTTGTTAAGTAGTGCTTTACGGTCTTTTGACGCTTGCGCTAAGTCACGTAATAATTTTTCAGAATCTTCCCAATGCAAACATGCATCAGTAATGCTTTGGCCGTAAGTTAAAGGCTGATCTTCAACAACTTTTTGATTGCCTTCAATCATAAAGCTTTCTGCCATGATACCAGCAACTGCAGTACTACCACTGCGCATTTGTTCCATGATGCTATCAGCAACATTTAACTGATTCTTATGTTTCTTCTCGCTATTACCATGGCTAAAATCAACGACGATACGTTGAGTGACACCAACAGTTTCTAGCTGTGAACGGACGATTTCTACATCTTCCGCTGAGTAGTTTGGTTTTTTACCACCACGTAAAATGATATGACCATAAGGGTTACCATGAGTGCGGTAAACAGCCATTGCACCATCTTTATCTGGTGAGTAGAAAATATGTGGAACTTGCGCTGCACGAACTGCATCAACAGCAATGTTGATGTTGCCATCTGTGCCGTTTTTAAAGCCAACAGGGCACGATAATGCTGAGGCCATTTCACGGTGAATTTGGCTTTCAGTGGTACGTGCACCGATTGCGCCCCAAGTGATGAGATCGGCAATGTACTGACCATTGACCATATCTAAAAACTCTGTGGCAATTGGTAATTTAAGTTCAGTGATTTGCTGTAATAAATGACGCGCCATTCTTAAGCCTTTATTTGGGCTAAAGCTACCGTCTAAGTCAGGATCTGAAATTAAGCCTTTCCAGCCTACGATAGTGCGTGGTTTTTCAAAGTAAACACGCATAACGATACACAAATCGTCTTTAAGTTCGTGATGAAGTGCTGCTAAACGTTGAGCATAATCTAAAGCCGCTTCAGTATCGTGAATTGAACAAGGGCCGATGATAACCAGTAATCGTTGATCTTCGCCTGCAATAATGGCTTCAACTTCACGACGTTGCTCAACTAAGTAGTCAGCAGCATCTTGGGTTAATGGATATTCAGATGCGAGTTGCGCAGGTGAAATTACCTTACATAAAAGGGAGGTACGTAGTTCGTCAGTTTTAATTGTCATTCATTTTACCGAGCATGTTTGCGATGAATTAACATCATATTGCTCGGGATTATAACTAATTAGTTAGCGTTAGACACGTTGAAATCGACTTAGATAGAGAACAAAAGCGGTCAAATAGGAATAAGTTAGCCGAAAATGTTGTGTGTTTAACATTCTCGGCATATATAGGCAGACTTTTTATCAATGACTGCCTAGTTGTAGTAGAGTTAAAACATATGACGTTTCAAGCCTGTAATATCAAGAATTCTTGCCGATATCTCTTCTACTGAATGGTAGGTTGTATTGACGAACGGAATGCGCTCTTTCTTATATAGCATTTCTACTTCTTTCACTTCGATACGACATTGTCTTAACGATGAGTAACGGCTGTTTTCCATACGTCCTTGGCGGATCTCATGTAAGCGATTGGGATCAATCGTTAAGCCAAATAATTTAGACTTATTTCGTTTTAATGCTTCTGGCAATTTTAAGTTATCCATATCGTCTTCTACAAAAGGGTAGTTGGCCGCTTTGATGCCAAACTGCATAGAAAGATACAAACTCGATGGTGTTTTTCCGCAACGGGAAACACCGAGTAAAATAATGTCGGCTTTATCCATGTGTTTCATGGTTTGACCATCATCATTATCTAAAGTGAAATTAATCGCATCAATACGGTTGTCATAAGCTTCGTTAGCGGTGCTCTTGCCGTGAGTTCGGTTAATAACTGGCGCTGCTTTTATACCTAGTTGTTGTTCTAGTGGCGAAACAAAGGTGTTCAAAAAATCATAATCTAGCCCTTCGCTTGAGAAAATAATATCGCGAATGTCGGAATTTACTATCGAATGGAACACAACGGGTCTTAAGCTTGTTGTAATAAAACTATCATTGATTTGTTGTTTCACCTTTTCAGCTTTGGCTACACTGTCAATAAATGGAATGGTAAGTGCTTCAAATTCAACTGGAAATTGCGACAGTACTGCGTGGCCAAATACTTCTGCTGTGATCGCGGTCCCATCTGATATGTAGAATACTTTTGGTGTCATTTCAGCCTCTTGTAGTAATAAAATTACAAATAAAATTATACATTTACGGTTGTTGTGGTGGAGTGTAGAATGCCTCTGCCCTCGTGTGAAGGGGCCATTGAAATAAACTTGTGGAGAGATAACTGTGCAGCAATACATACTCTGGTATCAAGAACTAGGAATGGGTGATGTAAACAAAGTTGGCGGTAAGAATGCGTCACTTGGTGAGATGATCAGTAACCTAGCAAACGCAGGTGTTCAAGTCCCAGGTGGATTTGCTACAACTTCTTATGCGTTTAATGAGTTTCTAGAGCAAAGTGGTGTTAACCAGAAAATTTTCGATATTCTAGCAACATTGGATGTTGATGACGTTAATGAATTAGCGAAAGTTGGTGCACAGATTAGACAGTGGGTTATCGATACCCCATTTCAACCGGAACTAGAAGATGCGATTCGTGAAGCTTACGAGCAACTTTCTAGTGAGACGCAAGAAGCCTCATTTGCAGTGCGTTCATCAGCAACTGCTGAAGATATGCCAGATGCATCTTTTGCAGGCCAACAAGAAACATTCCTAAACGTTAAAGGCTTTGATGCTGTATTACTTGCTATTAAGCATGTTTACGCTTCGCTATTTAACGATCGTGCAATTTCATACCGTGTTCACCAAGGTTATGAGCACCAAGGTGTGGCATTATCTGCTGGCGTTCAACGCATGGTTCGTTCAGATAAAGCGTCTTCTGGTGTTATGTTCACTATGGACACTGAGTCAGGTAACAACGACGTTGTTTTCATCACTTCATCATTTGGTCTAGGTGAAATGGTAGTACAAGGTGCGGTTAACCCTGATGAATTTTATGTTCACAAACCAATTTTAGCGCAAGGGCATCAAGCCGTTGTGCGCCGTAATATCGGCAGCAAGTTGATTCAAATGGTTTACTCTGACGATGCTTCACATGGTAAGCAAGTGAAGATCGAAGATATCCCTGCAGAACAACGCAGTATTTTCTCAATCAATGACGAAGAAGTCATGGAATTGGCTAAACAAGCCGTCATTATTGAGCAACATTATGGCCGTCCAATGGACATCGAATGGGCAAAAGATGGCAATGACGGTAAGTTATATATCGTTCAAGCCCGTCCAGAAACGGTTCGTAGCCGTGAAGATGTACAATTAATCGAACGTTACCACTTAAAAACTCAAGGTGATGTCGTTTGTGAAGGTCGTGCCATTGGTCATAAAATCGGTACCGGTGTTGCTAAAGTACTAGCCTCTATCGAAGATATGGATCAAATTGAACCTGGTGATGTACTCGTTACTGACATGACGGATCCTGATTGGGAACCTATCATGAAGCGCGCAAGCGCTATTGTTACAAACCGTGGCGGCCGTACTTGTCACGCAGCAATTATTGCTCGCGAACTTGGTGTTCCAGCCGTTGTTGGTTGTGGTGACGTAACTGACCGCATTCAAAATGGTCAAGTTGTGACGGTTTCATGTGCTGAAGGTGATACAGGTTTCATTTACGATGGTGAGCAAGACTTTGAAGTCATCACTAATCGTGTTGATTCATTACCTGAACTACCAATGAAAATCATGATGAACGTCGGTAACCCTGATCGTGCATTTGATTTTGCTCGTCTTCCTAACGAAGGTGTTGGTCTTGCGCGTCTTGAGTTCATTATCAACCGCATGATTGGTATTCATCCTAAAGCATTGCTCGATTTCAACTCTCAACCTGCTGAGCTACAACAAGAAATCAACGAGATGATTGCAGGTTATGAATCTCCAGTTGAATACTATGTTGCTCGTCTGGTTGAAGGTATCGCAACGATTGGTAGTGCGTTCTATCCTAAGAAAGTTATCGTACGTATGTCAGACTTTAAGTCTAACGAATACGCTAACCTTGTTGGTGGTGACCGTTACGAGCCTGAAGAAGAAAACCCAATGTTGGGCTTCCGTGGTGCAAGTCGTTATATCTCTGAATCATTCCGTGATTGTTTCGCGCTAGAATGTGAAGCGATTAAACGTGTCCGTAACGATATGGGTCTGAAGAACGTTGAAATCATGATCCCATTCGTGCGTACGGTTGATGAAGCTGCGCAAGTGATTGAATTGCTAAAAGAGCAAGGTCTCGAGCGTGGTAAAGACGGTTTACGCGTCATCATGATGTGTGAATTACCTTCGAACGCTTTATTGGCTGACCAGTTCTTGGAGCACTTTGATGGTTTCTCTATTGGTTCTAACGATTTAACTCAGTTAACGTTAGGTCTAGATCGCGACTCTGGCATCATTAGTCACTTGTTTGATGAGCGTAATGATGCAGTTAAAGCATTACTTTCATTAGCAATCAAAGCGGCTAAAGCAAAGGGCGCTTACGTAGGAATTTGTGGCCAAGGCCCATCAGACCATGCAGACTTCGCTCAATGGTTAGTTGAGCAAGGCATCGATACCGTATCACTAAACCCTGATACAGTAATCGACACTTGGTTATACCTTGCTGAAGAACATGCGTAATTGCTGTTTAAGTTAAGCTAACTTAGTTAGCTTGAAAAAGCCGCTTAAATGCGGCTTTTTTTTGCCTGTAAATTGAGCCTAATCTGCGCTTTTTTTAGTTATTAGGACTTCTTGTTAGTTTATAGCAGCTAGGGCTTGTTGATCTTTGCTGGTTAAGTTTTGTTCGAAACAAGAACGTTTTAATCGAGGCGGATGAGTTGATGCCTAGTCATCTAAGCAGCTTTTATTCACAAAGATTCATCCAACAAAGAGTAAAATGCTTTTAGTCGAACCCTTTGGGCAGCGTTTGTTGGCCATTTTACTGCGTTATCGACTTTTTATGTAGAATGACTACACCACAAAGTCTCTGCCTTGCGCCCTTGATGCATAGAATGGCCAACAACTCGCTGCAAAAACAACCTTGAAAGATCAACAGGCCCTAGGCACATATAGTGGCTTTTTTAAGTCATGCTATGTTTGTTCTTAAGTGTAAATTGAGATTGATGAATAAAAGGATAGATTCAAATGACATTAGCTAAAATCATTATTTGTCAGGTAACGGACGAGAAAATACAGAGTTTTACTCATAGCCAAAGCCTGTGGGGGTTAACTGCATCATGTGAGGGATTCATTGGTCAGCTAGGTGGTTGGGTGCAAGGGGAATGTGCACAAGTTAGCAGGGAACATAGTTCGGATAGTTACAATCAAGCCGTTGTCATTGGATTATGGCAATCACAGCAAGGTTTAACTGATTTCATGGGATCTGCTCATGACAACATCATTGAACAAAACCAGCAAACGTCAACTTATCTAGCATGTCAGGTTAATCGACATCAGCATGTTTTAACAATGGGCTTAAACGCTCTCGATATCCCTGAGATACAACTGATAAGCATGGTTACATGTGAAGGTGCCATTGATAAACAAAAATTTATTGCTGAGCAAAAGGATTTTTGGGTTCCTACATTACAAAAACAACCAGGGTTTATTGGTGGTGATGTTTGGCAACGAGAAAAAGATTCTAATAATTATCTCGTGTTGACGTATTGGTCGAATGAACAAGCTTATAGGGCATATGATATTGGAGTTTTTACTGAGTTAACTCAACTTATTGATCAACAAAACATAACACAAGTCCCGACTAAGAAGCCCTCGGCTAAGAAAGTCTCAAGTAAGACTGTTTTAGTCGAACGTCGTTGGGACGTTATAGCGCATAAGTAAATTACTGCTCAAACGTTTGAGGCATATCAATTGCTTTATAAGCATTAATGATGTGCTGCACCTTTTGTTTACGCCCAACCTGTATACGTTGGTAATGGTTTAATGTTTTGTTGAGGTAACGCCAAGACACACTTTTTTTAGATTCACTTTTATTCAACCAAATTTGCTCTCCGACTTCAGATATAGCCTTCGAAGTCTTATGTTGCTTAGCGTTTAATGAGTCAGCCTTATAAGCTGAACTTGAACAATTAGCAACTAACAGAATTTCATAAAAACGTTTGTTGTCTTCAATTAAACATTCTTGCTTTAAGCTAAAATTTAACGAAATAAGATTCTGTCTTAAGCTGTATTGATGATGAACAGGGCAAAGTAAAAAATCGATATTTAAGTCAGAATACTGCTTTTGAATACTATCGATAAACTGATTCATTAAATCACCGCCAACACCCGCAATAATGATTAAATGCTTACCACAATATTTGTCTAAAGGAAGCTTTGCTACATCTATACAGTGAGTAAACCAGTTGGATTGGACTGTGGGCTTAAGCTTTGAGCTTGAATTAAGTCGGACTAATTTTTGCTCGAGTTCATTCATTAACTCAACAACGATATCAACAAAGTGTATATTTGGCGCAGCTTGGCGCATTAATAAGGCCCCACCTAGAAATCCATGATCGCAACAACAATCCCAAATATGATCGTACCCAGATAAGACCATATCATCTAATTGCTGCAATCTTTTACTGAGTTTCATGGGGTGTATATCCGAGTGTAAGTGGGAGTGTTTATTAAAAAGCGCCGCATTGTAATGGTTTTCAATCTGTGGGTATATGAATTAGTCGTAATAGTGTGAATAATCTGCACCATATAACCGGTACTTTTTAACCTGTAATGGATGCTTTTGAGTTCAAGTTTCAAATCTGCAGATTAAATTGAGATTTACCTGTATTAGATTTGAATAATAGGGTTAATCATCATATTCAAGAAATATGAATCTTACATAATCAACTAATGGCAATTTTTTTAAGTTTTTAACTATTCATTTAGCATATGAAGCAATGGCTTACGTGTATTGTTTTTATTAATGATTAAGTCGTTACTGTATTGAATGTTTCTAATGAAAATTTTTAACTCAACTACTTAGCGGCTCTATTTTTGTTTATAATGATCACAAAATTACTATAAACAGAAGTCGAATATGCTGCCGTTGCTATCTCACCATCAAACTTTAGAGCCTATTTATTTACGTTTTCTAGATGACCTTGAAGCATCGTCTTTTGCCGGTGAAATAGATAAGCGTTACAGCGCCAGACTGATTCAAGCCACAGATAATTCTGTTTACCAGTTTTTACCACAAGCAGTCATTTATCCCCTTAATCAGACAGATGTCGAATTAGTACTCACTTTGGCGTCAGACCCTCAATATAAGCAAGTGACTTTTAGTGCCCGTGGCGGCGGAACGGGCACTAACGGCCAGTCGTTAACTCATGGGTTGATCCTTGATGTTTCAAGACACATGAATCAAGTGATTGAAGTCAATGCAGAAGAAGGCTGGGTTAAAGTGCAAGCGGGTGTGGTAAAAGATGCGCTTAATGATGCCCTAAGACCACATGGTTTCTTTTTTAGTCCCGATTTATCAACCTCAAACCGCGCCACCGTTGGCGGTATGATTAATACTGACGCATCTGGTGCGGGCTCTTTAGTTTATGGTAAAACCTCAGATCATGTATTAGGGCTCACCAGTGTGTTAGTTGATGGTAGCGTATTAACTACAGCTCCAATTGAGGCAGATGCTGCCTTAACTCAAGAAGTTGAACCTAATCCATTTGCTCAAAATATCATTCGCCATATCGCTAAGCGTTGTCATGAAAAGCGTGAATTAATCATTAAGCAATTTCCTGCCTTAAACCGCTTTTTAACCGGTTACGATTTGCGTCATGTGTGGAATGATGATTTAACCCAATTTGATTTATCACGCATATTAGCAGGCTCAGAAGGTACCTTAGCCGTACTAACTGAAGCTAAATTGAATATCACGCCGCTACCTAATACGCGGATGATGTTGAATATTAAATATGACTCGTTTGAATCAGCGCTGCGTCATGCACCATCGTTAGTTGCCGCGAGTGCGACAGTGGTAGAAACCATCGATTCTAAAGTGTTAAACCTTGCTCGAGAAGACATCATTTGGCATTCAGTGTCACACCTGATTGAAGCTGTGCCTAATAAAGTGATTGAAGGACTCAACATGGTTGAGTTTGCTGGTGATGAAGATGATGTTAAGCAACGTATTGGTAAGCTAGAGGTCGTTTTAGCAAGGCAATTAGCCAATGAAGAGGCGGGTGTTGTTGGTTATCAAATCACTTCAGATAAACCGAGTATCAATAAAATTTACGCTATGCGTAAAAAAGCGGTAGGGCTATTGGGCGCAACAAAGGGACGCCGTAAACCATTAGCGTTTGCTGAAGATACCGCTGTTCCGCCTGAAAACCTCGCAGATTTTATTATGGAGTTTCGCGACTTATTAGATGGGCATGATCTCAAATATGGCATGTTTGGCCATGTGGACGCGGGGGTTTTACATGTGCGTCCAGCGCTGGATATGTGCGATGAGGCTGACGAAAAATTATTAAAAACCATATCTGATCAAGTGGCCGAGCTGACGCTTAAATATGGTGGTTTGATGTGGGGCGAGCACGGTAAAGGCGTGCGCGGCGAATATGGTCCTGCAGTATTTGGCGACGAGCTTTATGGTGAGCTTGAAGACATCAAAGGTTTATTCGACCCTGAAAATAGATTAAACCCAGGCAAGTTGGTGGCACCTAAAAACAGTGGCCCAATGATGTTTAACGTTGATAGTGTTAAACGCGGTAAATTTGATCGTCAAATCCCTATTGAAACCAGGGATGCATTTCCTGATGTGATGAACTGTAATGGTAACGGCCTGTGTTTTAACTACAGCAGTTATTCATTTATGTGTCCGTCTTTTAAAGCGACTGGCGATCGTATTCACTCACCAAAAGGCCGTAGTGGCTTAATGCGTGAATGGCTGCGATTATTAGAAGCTGAAGGCGTTGATCTTGATGCTCTTGCAAAATCAAAACCATTAAGCATCATGCAACGGGCGCAAAATAGCCTTAACAGCACCCGAGATTATGACTATTCCCATGAAGTGATGGAATCTTTAAAAGGTTGTTTAGCCTGCAAAGCCTGTTCTGGTCAGTGCCCTGTTAAGGTCGATGTACCTAAGTTTAGAGCGCAGTTTTTCAATATTTATTACAAGCGCTATATGCGACCAGCGAAAGATTACCTTGTCGCGGGTATCGAAGATATGTTGCCAATGATGGCAGCGATGCCAAAGGTCACCAATTTAGCTTCGCAGAATAAACTGAGCCAATGGGTTATCAAAAAGTCGATTGGTTATGTTGATGCCCCCGCTTTGTCAGTGCCAACATTAAAACAACGTTTAGATGGCCATGAAAGCCGTGGTTATGATTTAGAAGCGCTACAAGGGATCCCAGGATCTGAACGGGAAAAGTATGTCTTAGTGGTGCAAGATCCTTTCAATAGTTTCTATGATGCAGAGTTAGTATTCCGCTTTATTCAATTGATTAAAGAAATGGGCCTTAAACCCGTATTATTGCCGTTTAAGCCTAATGGTAAACCGACTCATATTAAGGGATTTTTAGATAAATTTGCTAAAACTGCGCAGTCTAGCGCAGACTTTTTAAATCAAGTTCATGGCTTAAATATGCCGATGGTGGGGTTAGATCCCGCGTTAGTCTTGTGTTACCGCGACGAATACAAAGAAGTATTAGGTGACAAGCGTGGTAACTTTGAAGTCCTATTGGCCAATGAATGGCTAACAGATGCCATTAAAGGCTTACCGCAACTTGCACAAACAGAGCAGAAATACAGTTGGTTCAGTCATTGCACAGAATCAACTGCTAAACCAGCCACGCCATCAGAATGGAAAAAGGTGTTTAGTCACTTTGGCGCCGATTTTGATGTGATTAACGTGGGTTGTTGCGGTATGGCGGGCACTTATGGTCACGAACAAGATAACCTTGGCCGCTCTAGCAAGCTCTTTGCTATGTCATGGCAGCCGACATTAGATGGCATTGACGATAAAACACAAGTATTAGTGTCTGGTTATTCTTGTCGCAGCCAAGTCAAACGTTTTGCAGGCTTTAAACCTAAGCACCCCATTGAAGCTTTATTACAATTACTAAAGGCAGCTAACGAAGCTCAATAACGAAGCTCAATAACGAAGCTCAATAACGAAGCTAATAATGAAGCTAATAATGAAAGTCGAATAAGCTTTAGACATGACTGGTGCGAGTTACTTTTTAATTCTTCGCGCCAGTTATTGTTGCCGCTAAATAACGACATAGAGTGGTATCAAAAGGGAGTTGATAGATGACAAAAACCGCCTCGAAAAATGCTATCAGTGTTTCGGCACAGCTCAAACAACTCAGCTTAACCCAATCAAAAACTCAAACGTATTTACACTCTAAATCAAATACTGATGAATCTGCACTGCTATGCAGTGAAGCGCCCATGTTTGATATTAATAGTGAAGGTGAGTGGTTTTACCTTGATAGCCCATTACCAGCCAAATTTGCTAAGTTATTTGCTAGTGTCCTTAATTGTATTAATGGCGAATACTTTCTGATAACGCCAGTAGAAAAAGTCAAAGTCACGGTTAAACGACACGCAATTGTGTTAGTTGATTACCAGCTAGACGATAAAGATGGATTAACATTCATTAGTAGTATTGGTACTGAGCATGCTATAGCTAATATATCTGAAGTGGCGTTATTAGAAGATGCCATTGAAATAAATATAGAAAGGGGCGTTAAAGCGGGATTAGGCCGTGCTTGTTACTACCGATATATTAATCAATTTGTAACAGACTGACTAAAATTACGGTCTTATACGTACTAGATCCTGTATTGAATGATAACCTGTTTATATGATAGTAATCTAAAGTACAACTCAACAGTCGTATTCTTAGCTTGATTCGTTATCAGACCAGTAGCTAAGGGTTGATGAGCATGTAGGAGCGGTTTATGAAACGTTATGAAAGTCTTTATTATCAAGTATCTCACCTTAATATCATGCTGCAAAATGAGCTTGATCAGCGCCTTAAGCGTTATGATCTCGACATTAAACTCTGGCCAGTTCTATTTTCTTTATGGCAAGAAGAGGGCATCAGTCAAACAGAGCTATCTAAGCTTTGCGATGTGGCCAACTACACTATGACTCGTCTGTTAGATCAGCTTCAGGTCCAAGGCTACATTACCCGTCATCAGGAGTCTGATAATCGCCGTGCTTTTCAAATATTTTTAACCGATGCAGGAAAGGCGTTAGAGCAAGACCTCATTCGCGAAGCTGAGTGGGTTAATCAAAAGTGCCTTGCACGGTTAGATGAGCAAGAACAACAAACCTTGTTACAGCTTCTAAACAAGATTAATCAATAGTAATTAGTGTTTAACTCTTAACTAGTCGTGAAATACATTTTTATCTTAGAAAGACAGTAAATGTATAAAAATAAAGGCCGATAATGATTTCATTAACGGCCTTTATTCGTTTTACAGAAAGCTAACTCTGCCTTGAGTTACAGTGAGCAATATAATTGATACTAGCTGATATCTTATGCTTCTAAGTCTTCATGTTTATGTACGAGATTAAAATCTGCCAGTACTGCATAAGCACTCGGGATGATAAACAGCACTAATAATGTTGAAGTGAAAATACCAAACACAATTGAGATGACAATGGGCTTAACTACTTGCGCCTGTAATGAGGTTTCCATTAACAATGGTAATAAGCCTGCTGCGGTGGTTAAAGACGTCAGGAATACCGCTCTGAAACGATCGCGACTGGCTTTAACGACTGCTTCTTGAATGTTATCGCCTATGTCTACGTGATGGCGAATGTATTGCACCAACAAAATAGAGTCGTTAACCACAATTCCCGCAAGAGAGACAAAGCCTAATATTGATGGCATCGACAGGCTATGGCCTGTGAGCAAATGGCCCCAGAATACGCCGATTAATGCTAAAGGAATGGCTAGCATGACAACGAATGGCTCTAAATAACTTCTAAACTGAAAGCTTAAAATCGCAAATAAGCCAAATAGACCAATGATGAAGCCTTGCATAAACGAAGCGCCAGTTTTAGCCGTTTCTTTTGCAGCGCCTTCATAATCTACTTTGATCCCTGGGTATTTTTCACGAAGCTCATTAGCAAATTCAGTTCTCACTTTACCTACAATTTCACTGCCATTGGCTTTAGTATTGTCGATATCTGCCATCACAGTCACTGTGCGCTGACTTTCAATACGTTGAATACGCACGTATGAACGCTCGTAATCAAGGGTTGCTACCGCGCTGAGCGGTAGTTGGTTGCCATCGCCCAACATAATTGGGAAGTTAGCCAATGCTTGCAAATCACCCGCTTGTTGTTTATTGAGGCGTACCTGAATCTCAATATTTTCTGGGCCAGCTTGTACATCGTCGGCGGTTTGACCAAAGTAGGCGGCGCGCAATTGCGATGCAATCATTTCGCCATCTACGCCGTAGTTTTCTGCGCCATCTCTAAGCTTAACTAAGACTTCTTCTTTACCCGGCCTCATGTCATCTAAAATGCCGTTAACACCCGAGAACTGACTTAAATAGGACTGTAAATCAACCGAGGCCATCTTTAAGGTTTCAAGGTCATCATGTTGTAAGCGTACTTCCACATCGCGCCCAGCAGGCCCCATTGAAGGTTGTTTAAACACTAACGAAATCGGCGCGGCAATATCACCACTTTCAATACGCCAATCTTCGATGAAATTGTCAATTAAGGTTTCACGGGTTTCGGCTGATAATAAATCTAATCTCACGGTTGCAACATGCGGTCCTGATTCTCCGGCATCAGCATTCATATTGTATTGCTCGGTGATATAGCGAATGAGATCTGCGTCTTCTTGATTTTTCTCTGTGTATTTTGCACCGACTTTATTCGCACTGGCGACGAGTTTTTCAACCACTTGCTTGGTCTGATCTAGTGTTGAGCCCGGCGGCAAAATAATCCGCGCTTCAGCGATATCTCCGTCAAGCTCTGGAAACCCAACAAACTTAACTGCGCCACCTGCGACTAATGCCACAGAGATAAACAGTAAGCCTAAAGTCGCGCCAAGACTGGCGTAGCGCCATTTCACCACAAAGGTTACGGCATCCACTAGGGTGTTATTACGAAAGTATTCGAATTTTTCTAAGAATACTTTTTTAAACTTAAGTGGCGGTTTCTCTTTTTTTTGTGATTTAAGAGAATGACTTAAGTGATTTGGAAGAATTAAAAATGCTTCGATAAGGCTGACACTCAGCACCATAATCAATACAAGTGGCACCACGGATAATACATCGCCCATTTGCCCATCGAGCCACAATAAACTGCCGAAAATAAATACCGTGGTTAAAAAGGATGAAAATACACCTGGAGCGACTTTTTTGACTCCTTGGGTGACCGCTTCATTAACGGGCAAACCTTTTTCGACATGGGCTGCAACAGACTCTGCAATCACAATGGCGTCATCCATCATGATACCAATGGCCATCAATAAACCAACAAGGCTCATGATGTTAATGGATACCCCAAATACCCACATTAAGAATAGGCCACCCATAAAGGCGACGGGTAAACCTGCAGAGACCCAGAATGAATAGCGCAACGAAAAAAATAGCCACATTGAGAAGAACACCAAAATGATCCCCTGCCAGCCATTTTTAAGCAGCATAGACAGCCTGTCTTGCAACAGTGATGACATATCATTGGTTAAGGTCAATGTGACGCCATCTGGGGCGACGAGTTGCTCTTGGGCGACAAACTCAGTGACTCTGGCTTTAATTCTAAGGGCATCATCAGCTTTGTTCTTTTGTATTTTAAGTACCGCAGCGGCTTTACCATTAAAAATGGTGTGTTCTTCTTCAAGTTCAAATAAGTCTTCTATTTTGGCTATGTCACGTAATCTGACGACGCCGCCTTCAGGGTTTGAAGAGACAATGATTTTGCCTAAATTTTCAGGCGTGATGCGGCGTTCATCAAAACGAATCAATAGGTTTTTATCTGATAACTCCACGCTACCGGCAGGCATTTGTACATTTTGGCGTCCGACTTTGTCTGCTACTTCAGCGACCGTGAGCCCCAAACGTCTAATATCTGCTTCATTAAGCTCAACCCGTATTTGGTGGTCAGAAAAGCCAGATACTGTGACTAAATTAACTCCCGCATCAATTTTCAGCCGTCGTTTTAAATCTTCTGCATATGATTTTAAATGCGGCAAACTGGCATCTGCAGCAATGGCGATATCGACCACAGGTTCAGCCCAATCAAGCTCTTTAACTGTAGGTGGATCGATTTGCGATGGAAAATCTTTAATGGCGTTAATTTCGGTTTGAATATCCACTAAACTGCGGCCCATATCAGCAGAGCCTGTTAACTTAACCGTTAACGAAGCAAAACCTTCTTGGGCATCACATTTCGTTTCTTCAATATCGCTTAAACCATCAATGGCATCTTCCATGCGTAAACACAGGCTTTCTTCCACTTCAGCTGGCGATGCGCCGGGGTAAACTACACTGGCGATAATGTAGGGCGGACTAAACTCAGGGAAGGTCTCGCGTTTAATTTTACCGATGCTGCTTAAGCCAACAACAAAAAATGCCAACATCATCAAGTTCGCGATGGTGGGGTGGCGAGTGAAAAAGTTAATCACTGATTGTTCTCCCCATTATCTTTTTCATCACTCATTTGTGTGTCACTTGTCTTGGAATCTGCAATTTTAAGACTCATACCTGCAATGGCAGGAATTAAGTCGTTGGTCACGACTTGGTCGCTATTTTTTAACGCAGGCTCACCAGTTTGACTGGCTATGGCAACGCCATTTTTAGTGCGATACACCACATCAACCGATTTTATTTGCAGTTTACCTTCGTTATCCATCAGATAAATTTTATCGCCGTGCAGTGCTTTTTCAGGGATCACAAACTGATTGGATGAGTAACCATTGATGTAGGCTGTTACAAACATGCCATTAGTTAACGGCGGACGCTTAACTAAGTTCATGTCGTTAAAGTCTTGTTCAACCTCAAGATAAAAACCGATAGTAGCCTGGTCTGGGTTAATCGTGTCTGCAATACGGGTTAACTTGGCTTGCCATTGATGATGTTTTTTGCCCATGTTGATTTCAACATGGCTGTTAAAGTTTACTCGCTCAATTGACGGTAATGATGCGCTGTCTCTTGGAATATCAGAGATGCTGGTAATTAAAGTTTCAGCATCTTGCAATGATAACTCAGCTTTGATTTCAACCGCGCCTAACTGATGCGCTTCAAATAGCACTGCACCACTCGATACTGCTTGAGCTCGTTCGATATTCACTTCAGCGATACGAGCATCAAATGGCAAGGTAAACTGGGTATTATCTAATTGTCGCTGGGCATCATTTAATAAGGCCTGATTGACTTTAACTTGAGCCTGCGTGACTTTGCGATCATCTGGCAGCAAACTTAAGCTGCTGTTCAAATCTTGAACCAGATTTCGCTGGGCTAATAATGCTTGTTTCTGGGTTTCTAATTCAGATTTTGAAATCAAGTTTTTGGTGTTAAGGGCTTTTTTACGTTGGTATTCTTGATCCACTAAGGTCAATTTTTGCTGTTCAATTTCTAGACTGGTTTTTAAATTGATTTCTTGTTGATTAAGCTGAACTAATTGCGCCTGAGCGCCGTTATAGTTTGCTTCTGCCTGGGCGAGCTTTAATTCATATTCGAGTGGGTCGATGACCAGCACTAAGGTGTCCGCTTTAATTAATCGACCAGTTTCTAATTCAGGGTGACGATAAATGATTTTGCCACCGACTTCAGCGATGCCTTGCCAGCTGTGTTTAGGGGCGACTCGGCCGTAGGCTTTGATCACAGGCATACTTAGCTGTTTATCTAGGCTTATCACTTCCACTAACCGTGACTTATCGTGACCTGCTTCTAGTTCAGGCGATGAACGCAGCGCAATGGCGGCAAATAAAATCATAAAACCGGCTGCTATTCCGGGAAATACGTAACGTCTTTTTAAGCTAGTCATGTTTAGCGGTCCTGGCTTGGTTGAAATTCATCGGCAATGAGCCCATGACGTAAAAGCCTTGCATTGTGTTTAGCAAGCTTTTGTAAAAATTCGGGGCTGCTTTCAATACCTATTGCTTGTTTAAACAATTCAGGCATTAAAAAAGGAAAAACCAACAAACTGACAAAGCTCATTTTGGCGCACATAATGTCAACTTCGGGTCTGAGAATATCCGCCTGTTTGAGTTGATCAAATACTGTCATTCGCGTTGCTGGAAACAGATCCAATAAATTGGCCTGCAACTCTCGATTACTGTCTGTAGGCGATAGGTTCGCGGTGCGATAAATAAGTTTCGGGAAATCCGGATTTTGACTCATTATTGAATAATATGTCGTGAGAATTTCTTCAGGGGAGCTTGCGGCATTTTGCTTGTTTGTTTGCACAATTTTGTCGAACATTGGTGCAAGGGTCTCTTTAACCATTTCACTGAATAACCCCATTTTAGACTGAAAGTAGTAGCGAATAAGGCTTGCATCAACACCTGCTTGTTGAGCAATGGCGCGAACTGACACTTTTTCATAATCGCTTTCTACAAATAGCACTCTTGCGGCATCAATTAAGGCGCTGCGTTTGTCCATTTGGGTTAATGGTCTTCCTGCTGACTTTTTAATCGTGGCCATGGTATTGCTGAGGTAATGTGTAATTCTTCAAGTGTAGAATATAGTAAGCTAATGTGGTTATATCACTAAGCTAATTAATTCTTCAATATTCAACAATTGATGAATAAATTACGATTTTAGGCACTGGATCACAATTTAATCGGGCAGGTTAAGCGTGGTTTAGCGAGAATAGAAAAGGCTAGCACGATGCTAGCCTTGCATTCGCTTATACTTATTCAAACCAAAAACCTAGGTTGATAAAGTATAAGCTGGTGGACTCAGTGATTAACTTGAATTACAAAGCGGTGGTTAAAATTTCACGGCTGACTGCTAAATCGATATCACCATGTTCACCTAACTTTGTCATGCCATGCTTTTCAAGAGCAGACACTAAAATATCAACTTGCTCCTCACCCACATCAATATCACTTAAACGTGTTGGTACCTGCATCAACTTAAAGAAGTTTTCAGTGGCGACAATCGCTTGATCAATTTTCTGCTCATCGCTACCGGTTGTGATACCAAATACACGCTCAGCATATTGAACTAATTTGGCATGTTTTTGCTCGCGACGAACTTTCATAACCGCTGGCAGTACAATTGATAAAGTACGTGCATGATCAATACCGTGGCTGGCTGTTAATTCATGTCCAATCATATGGGTTGACCAATCTTGTGGGACACCCGCACCAATTAAACCGTTCAATGCCATGGTTGCTGACCACATGATGTTGGCTCTAACTGCTAAATCTTCTTTAGTCTCAGTTGCTAGTGCTTTTGGACCTTCTTCAATTAATGTCTGCAGTAAACCTTCGCTGAAGCGGTCTTGAACTTTACCATTAACGTCGAAGGTTAAATATTGCTCCATAATATGGATATAAGCATCTACAACACCATTACCAATTTGACGATCCGATAAAGATAAAGTCACAGAAGGGTCTAATACTGCAAATAATGGACGCACTAATGGGCTACCAAATGGTAACTTGTTACCGTCACGAGTAATCACAGAGCCACCATTGGACTCAGAACCTGTTGCAGGAAGGGTTAAAACTGCTCCTATAGGTAATGCCTGTTCAACTTTGGCGCCTTTTGCGACAATATCCCAAGGATCTTGACCATCAAATTTAGCTGCCGCAGCAATAAATTTAACCCCATCAACAACTGAACCACCACCTACAGCAAGAATGTAGTCGATATTTTCAGCTTCAATGACAGCTTGCGCTTTCATTAACGTATCGTATTGAGGATTTGGTTCTACACCAGAAAATTCAAACCAAGTGTGGTCTTTTAGTGCCAGTTTAACCTGATCATAAACACCATTTGATTTAATTGAACCACCGCCATAAACCATAAGTACTTTTGCATCAGCTGGGATTTCTTGGCTAATAGCACTGATTTGATTTTCACCAAATAAGATTTTTGTATTGTTTTGAAATGAAAAATTAAGCATGAGAATGTCCTAGTATCAATAATAATCTTTATTAAGCGTTTATGTGTGATGCTAACTTTTGTGCAGTTATTGATGAACTTGCAGGGTTCTGACCAGTAATCACTAAACCATCTTGAACTGAAAACGCATGCCAGTCAGCGACTTTTTGGTAATCTGCGTCACGTTTTTGTAATTCATCTTCAAGCAAGAAAGGCACCACGCTTGTTAATTGCACGGCATCTTCTTCTGTGTTGCTGAATCCTGTGACAGCTTTACCTGCAACTAACATAGTGCCATCGCTGTTTTTAGCATTTAACAGTGCTGCAGTTGCGTGACATACCGCTGCTACCGGTTTGTTTTGGCTAATGAACTGCTCAATTAACTCAATTGATGTTGTGTTGTCGGTTAAATCCCATAATGGACCGTGACCACCAGGGTAAAATACACCATCGAAATCATCAACGTTAACTGTCTCTAACATATGCGTGTTAGCTAATAGAGCTTGTGCTTCTTTGTCATTATCAAAACGGCGAGTGTCATCAGTTTGAAAATCTTCTAGCTCACTACTTGGGTCAATGGGTGGTTGGCCACCTGCTGGTGAAGCTAGAGTAATATTAAAACCAGCATCTTTAAAAACAAAGTAAGGCGCTGCAAACTCCTCAATCCAAAAACCAGTCTTTTTACCTGTGTCGCCTAAAGCATCATGAGAAGTTAATACCATTAATACGTTTTTAGTTACTTGAGTCATGGGAAGTCCTTGTTTAACTGTTCTGGCAAAGCATTGGGTTTTGCACATGCCGTAATATTGAAGCCATTATAGAAACGAGATTAATATCTGACAATGCAGAGTAATTCGACTTCATTGTTTAAATTATTGATACAATGAGCTGATTAAGTTAACGTTAAGCTCATAATAGGGTTATTTGCGATAGGAGGGATTTGACGGTGAATGTTTCTTTTGAACAGCTCAAAAGTATGGTGGTGTTTTCACAAGTAGTGGAACAAGGGAGTTTAAGTGGCGCCGCTAAACATATCGGACTGTCTCGTGCTGTAGTGAGTTACCATCTGAAAAAACTAGAAGCGCACCTGCAAGTTAAGTTACTCAATCGTTCAACAAGAAGTATTAGTTTGACCGAAGAAGGGCAAGCCTATTATCAGTCCTGTAAGGTTATTGCAGAACAAGCTTATTCGGCGAATAAGCAAATTGAAAATATGAAAAGCGAACCAATGGGTTTGATAAGAATGACTTGTCCGGTTAATGCAGGGCTTGAGAACATTGTGCCTGCACTGAATGAATTTAAACGTATGTACCCAAAGATTGAACTGGATGTCATGTTAACAGATGATATCGTGAATATTATTAATCAAGGTATCGATATCGCAATTCGTGGTGCACCTCTGGTGGATTCGACATTACAGGCAACTAAATTGTCTGTACTGCAAACGTGTTTATGTGGCTCGCCTGAATATTTTAATAAACACGGTAGGCCTAAATCACCCAGTGACTTAAGTGTTCACGATTGGGTTATTTATAAACCGTTAAAAAAAGTGCTTGAGCTTAAAAAAGGTAGCCGCTCTTTTAGCATCGAAATGAAGGGCAGTATTAGCACCAATAATGCATCAGCACGAACCGCGTTTGTTGAAGGGGGCCATGGTATTGGCCGGATCCCCACTTATGATGCTTTACCCAAAATCAAACAGGGAACCTTAGAGTCAGTATTAGATGATTATCAATTCAGTGATATTAATATTTATGCGGTGTTTCCGCCTGGCGCTGCAGATTCTAAAAAGATAAGACTTTTATTAGACTTTTTAAAAGCATATTTTGACAAGAAAAGTGTACGTATGGAATTGAACCATTAATTGTTCCTGATTATTCAGGCGTTTAATCAAACATGTAAATCGACTAAAATTTATACTTACTAGATAGTAGGTTTGTACCCTGCTTGATGTCTTGAAACTGTGGTATTTATGCTTTTTTTATTTGAAACATTATTTTAGGTAGGGTAATCAACAGACCATACCATCCGGTAAAGAAAACCCAACCAGCAAACAAGTTTATAACCTTGCCATGTGTTGTTTCGTAATGAAAAGAATAGACATCTAGGTTAGTCATTATTGATAACCAAAAAGTCGATGAAAGCACAATCATTAAGACACTCAATGCAAATAATGAAATGGCAGTAACAGCGTTCACATTCCTTTTCTGTTTTGTTTTTATACTGTTTTGGCAGTGACAAATTTTCAATAGTTCGACTCGTTCCATTTCGCAATGTACGCACAAAATTTTTCTTTTGCCAACTTGACTCATCGATGAAGCTTCCAGTTTATCATTAATGTTATTATTAGTTTATTAACTATAAAGAATAAAACGTTAAGATTCTGTGTATTAAATCAAAGAAAGTAAGTTGATTTTAAATATTGTCACAGTTAATTATTCTTTTTAGAAATAAAGTGGCTGATTTTAAATGATTATTTATTTTTAAATAAAAATAATTC